>CAZXNF010000020.1:0-17785 GCA_964641785.1 uncultured Streptomycetaceae bacterium
ATCAAGAGCTGGCTGAACGACGACCGCGCGATCATCCTCGCCGTCTACCTCCAGCCGGGCGCCAACACCGTCCAGACCGTCAGCAAGATCCGCGCCCTGTTTCCCGCGATCGAGCGCGAGGCGCCGCCGGGCGTCAAGATCAGCGTCGTCAACGACCGCGCCGAGTTCATCCAGAGCTCGATCAACGAGGTGGAGTTCCATCTGCTGCTGTCGGTGGTGCTGGTGGTGCTGGTGATCCTGGTGTTCCTGCGCAATGCGCGCTCGACCCTCATCACCGCATTGATCCTGCCGACGTCGGTCATCGGCACCTTTGGCGCCATGTACCTGCTGGGTTTCAGCCTCAACAACCTCTCGCTCATGGCCGTCATTCTGGCCGTGGGCTTCGTCGTCGATGACGCGATCGTGGTGCTGGAGAACATCACCCGGCACATGGAGATGGGGAAGGACCGCATGCGCGCGGCCCTCGAAGGCGCGCAGGAGATCGGCTTCACCGTGCTCTCCATGACCCTGTCGCTGGCGGCGGTGTTCATTCCCATCCTATTCATGCAGGGCATCCTCGGCCGCCTGTTCCGCGAGTTCGCCGTCACCGTGGGGGTGGCCGTGCTGGTGTCCGGCGTGGTCGCGCTGTCGATGACGCCGATGCTGTGCAGTCGGATGCTGAAGCCCGAACTCGAGCACGGCAAGAGTCACGGCCGCGCCTACCTGCTGTTCGAGCGCGCCTTCGATGCGATGCGCGACTTCTATGGCAGGACCCTGCGCTGGTCGATGGGCCATCGCGGCCTCATGCTCGCGCTCTCCGGCGTCATCCTGGTCGCAATGTTCCTGCCGCAGTACGGCCTTTACGCGCTCGTTCCGCAAGGGTTCATCCCACGCCAGGATACGGGCGTGTTCTTCGGCAACACGCGGGCGCCGGAAGGCATCGCCTTTGCCGAACTTGAGCGCCGGCAGCAGGCGGTCGCGGCGATCATCGCGAAGCACCCCGACGTCGAGGCGGTGATGTCCACGGCGGGGCAGGGGGTGGGCGGTGTCACCGGCGACAATCTGGGCCGTGTGGTGGTGCGCCTGAAAGCCAAATCGGAGCGCAAGCTCAACGCCGACCAGATCATCCAGGAACTGCGCCGCTCCTTTTCCAGCGGCGCGCAGGGGTTGCGGGTGTTCATGAACAACCCGCCCGCCATCAATATCGGCGGCCTGATCAGCACCAGCGACTACCAGATGGTCTTGCAGGGCACCGACCTCAAAACGCTGTATGGCCCGGCCCAGGACCTGGAAGCCAGGCTGCGGGAGTCGCGCATCGTGCAGGACGTGAGCACCAGTCTCGAACTGCGGAACCCGGAAATCCAGATCAGCATTTTGCGCGACCGCGCGGCCACGCTGGGGGTGAGCCCGCAGCAGATCGAGTCGGCGCTCTACAACGCCTACGGCGGGCGCCGCATCAGCACGCTGTACGGTGCGGCCGATCAGTACGACGTGTTGCTCGAACTCGACAAACGCTTTCAGCGTGATGCCAACGCGTTGCGTTCGCTGCACGTGCAGTCGAGCGGCGGCCAGATGGTGCCGATCAATGCCGTGGCGGACGTCAGGATCGGCGTGGGTCCGGTTTCCGTTCAGCACTATGGCCAGTTGCCTTCCGTCGTGCTGTCGTTCAATCTGGCGCCCGGTGTGTCGGTCGGCGATGCCGTGAGCCAGGTGCAGGAACTCGCCAACGGCATGCTGCCAAGCGGCGTGAACGCGACCTTCGCCGGCAGCGCCAAGGCTTTCGAGGATGCGTTCCGCACGCTTCCGCTCCTGCTGCTCGTCACGATTCTGGTGATTTACATGGTGCTCGCCATCCTCTACGAGCACTACGGCCATCCCCTAGTCATCCTGACCGCACTTCCCTTCGCGGGGTTCGGCGCCCTGCTGATGCTGCTGATCGCCGGTCAGGAGCTGAACGTGTTCAGCTTCGTCGGCATTATTCTGCTGGTGGGATTGGTCAAGAAGAACGGCATCATGATGGTGGATTTCGCGCTGCAGTTGCAGCGCGAGCAGGGCCTGCCGCCCGCCGAGGCGATCGTCCAAGCATCGATCATCCGGTTCCGCCCGATCATGATGACGACGATGGCGGCAATTTTTGCCACCCTGCCCCTCGCGTTCGGCACGGGTACTGGCTCAGAGATGCGCCAGCCGCTCGGCATCGCGGTCGTCGGCGGCCTGATCTTCTCGCAAATGCTCACGCTCTATGTCACGCCCACCTTCTACGTCAGCATGGAACGCGGGTTGCAGTTTCTCCGGGAAAGACGCGCGCGCAGGGCGCCGGCGGTGCAAAACCTTTGACGAACGTACTCCCGATGGGTATCATCCTCTCCCTCGATCGCGGGGTGGAGCAGTCTGGCAGCTCGTCGGGCTCATAACCCGAAGGTCGCAGGTTCAAATCCTGCCCCCGCAACCAACAAGAAAACGCCGCTAACCTGATGGTCAGCGGCGTTTTTTTGCGCTCCGTCGAAAATACGATCCGCGCGCTGCCCAAGAAATGGGCTAGAGCCCATCTGTAGCTCGAACGTATCCCACGGGCTGTCCCGTTCTGCCCAAAAAAACAGCGTTTTTGACCTTCAGTGCACGTAGCCTAGGCAATTTCTGTTCGGGTCACATGGACCCTGCAATCATGGGCGGATATTTTTAAAGGACCGGGCCTTCCGCTACCGCCGTGGAGGGAAATTTGGGGGAGGCACACCTGCTACTGGCTCTTGCACTAGGGGAGCTGAGGGCGGCTCAACATCAGGGAAAAGGTCGGCACATCTGAAGGCATTAGATCGCGGAGGAGGTTATCTCGCGTATGACGACGATACGAATGTTGTTTCAATAGCGAGCTACCGGAGGGTGCGTGTGGCAAGAGGATGGCGCATGAAAAGTAACGCTTCCAATGTGTCGTGCTTTGCCTTTATCTCCGCTAGGTACGGAATTTCATAGAAATGGGCATCGTCTCTAACAAGCGCGCCTGCGTTGGGATGAACGACAACCAGGTCCCCGGCTTCAATCGCCGCGCTTGCAGGGGCCCGCAGATACATTTCAGGTGTAGCGGAAGTGCGAGACATTCCGATCTCAATTACTTGTTCCCCGGGCATCCGGTTGCCGACCAGCTTTCGCTCGATGAGCAGACCGCGGGCAACCTCGACGAACACGGTGTGGACCTTGCCTACCGCGGGACCCAGGCGGGTGTCTTGTGCGTACGCGCCGGTAGCTGCGGCCATGATCATCGCCCCGACGCCTAAACATTCAAGTTTCATGCTGCACCGGTCCAGTGCCTGCTCCGGCGAGGCGGGAGGGATAGGAATAGGGGGTATTTCCCTCTTTGTTTATCACCCTACGTAGCGGCACCCGGGGGTTTAATGGCGGCATGGAAGGGTTCTCCAAATGAAGCACAGACGCATTCCCGTGGCCGGTTTTTTGCTGGCCGTCGCCCTGCCGCTCGGCGGTTGCGCAACGATCGGAGACAGCCGGCTGCAGGGCTTCTTCAAAACGGTCTACCCGCTCGATGCGGTCGCGGTGATCAGTGCGGGGATCCTGATCTATCAGGTGGGCAATACCAGTCCTTGGGACGTGGAGGTCCAGCCGATATCGGGGACCACGTATCGCGTCACGCTCCGTCGGGGGATCCTTGCCAATGGAGGGGAAGGTGAGTCCCGATTGTTGTTCAGGCAGGAAGCCGAGCGCATCACCGGGAAACAATCGTGTTCCGGCTACCGCATTCTGACTTACGAGGAGCGCCTTGAGACTGTATATATCGGTGCACGGCGGGTCGCCGAAGGCGTCGTCGAATGCGTCAAGGCCTGAATTTGCATCGCGGTTCGAACGTCCGGCAGATGTTGGCGCGGATGCAAACGCAGAACGGCGCGATCCATGCGAAAGCCTGTCCCTTGGGAATGACACGGACGCTCACTCCGATGCAAGCATGGCGTGTTTGGGAACGGGGTGGCCCAGCCGAAAAGCCGCGGCTTCCAGAGAACCGGCAGGGGCAACGAGCCCTTTGACGCTGTTGGCTTCCTGGAAGGGACCGGCGGTCGCGGCGAATGGGGTCGCAAGGCGCGCGGCCACGATATCCCCGCCTCCGTAGCGGTGATGATCCGGGAGCCGCGCCATATCGTAGTCATGCCCGTCCGTGCGCGCAGGGTGGCGCACTTCCGCCCATTCTTCCTTGCCGACGACGCGCCGCGCCGCAGCAAAAGAACGTTCGACGAACAATCCAGTTGCCACCTGAACGTAGATGCGTTCGATGCGAACGGTTTTTAGTGCCGCATCATCGGCCCCGGCGCCGCTGGCGAGGAGAAGACCGGAAAGAAGACACGGAACGAGAGCAGCAGGGCGGAACATGGGGCACCTCGCAGATGAATATGAAGGCATCGATGGTTTCATTACGGCGGAAAGGGGAAACGACTTGAGGCGGCATCCAAAGCCCGGGGAAGAGCCAGTAATCAGGCTCTATTCAATGTCGGATGCGCCGCAGTCGCATCTGATAATGCTGGCATCTCCATTCCAGATCGTTCGAGGGGCCCCATGACCAACGCTGCGGTGAAACGTTCCGAACTCCTGCTCGCCTACGACGAGGAAGCCGGTGCCGCGCGCGACCTGGCCGGGATTCAGGCGGCAGTCCAGCGGGTCGAGGCAGAAGCGAAGGCTGCAATCGCTGCCAGTGCACGCGCCGATCGTGAAAGCCAAGCGCGTAACGTTGCGGAGGAAAGGGTGCGCGCCGAGCGGGAGGCTGCGGTGAACATCGAGGCCCGTGCGCGGGCCGACCGCGAGGCTGCCGAGACTGCACAAGCCCGCAGTACCGCGGAGCGCGAAGCGGGAGCCCAAGCCGAAGCCAGGACGCGGACCGAACGCCTGGCGCTCGAGCAGGCAAGGCGCAGGGAGACCATTGAACTGGAGCACACCCGTCTGGCCGCGGCCCGCGAAGCGTTGGACCGCCAGGCCGCAGACGAGGCGACGGTGATTACCGACCGTTTGCGCGAAGCGCTGGCGTCAAGCAAGGCGGCGGAGATCGCCCGTGGCAACGAGGCCGCACGCGCCGAGGCGCAGGCCACAATACGTCAGGCGGCCGACCTGCGTCTTGCCGAGCAACTGCAGGCCCGTTGCGCGGCCGATGCCCAGGCCGAGGCTGCCGCCCGCGAACGTGCCGATGCGGAAGCGCGTGCGCGCCATGCGACCGAGAGGCGGATCGCCGCAGAGGCAAGATTGGCGCAGATCGCCGAAGCCCGTCGTGAAGCTGATCTGGCCCTCGCGGAGGCTGCGGAAGGAAACATCCGTGCAACGCAGGCGGCGCTCGCCGATGCAGAGGCACGCGCCAGTCACGAAGCCCAGGCACGAGCCGCCGCCGCGACCCGGCAGCGCGCGGAACAGGACCTGACCGCCTTCGCCAGCGCAAAAGCGAAGGAAGCGGCGCAGTTGGCGGCGGAAATGGCGTCGCGCCGCGAGGCGCAGCGAAACGAGGCCGAAGCACTCCAGGCGCGTCGCAAGGCCGAAATGGCTCGGCGTGACCAGTGCGAGGCTCGGGCAGCGGCGGAGGCGCAACTGGCGACACAGGCCAAGGCACGTGCTGACGCCGAACTGCAGTCTGGCGAAGAAACGGGACTTCGGCTGCAGGCGGAAATTAGGCTGCAGCAGGCCGCCCGCGAACGCGTCCAGGCCGATGCCCAAGCCAGGGTGCAGGCCGATGCCCGCTCGCTGGAGGAACGCGATGCTGCGGCACTGGCGCAGGCCCGGGCCGAACTCGAACGCGTCACGGCGGAGGTGCTCTGTGCAAAGAACGCCACTGAACGGGAGGCGGGTGCACTCCTGAGGCGGCGGTTAGCGACCGAGGGCGAAGGGCGCACCGAGGCAGAGGCACGTGTCGCCGCCGAAACAGAGGCAATGCGGCTTGCGGAACTGGCTGCCGCCGCCGAGCGGGCAGGACATGCAGCGGCTGAGCGTGCACGGACCGATGCGCTGGCGGCTTGCGAGGCCGCGCGAAGCAGGCTGGCCGCCGAAGAATCCGCGGCCGAGTGCTCCCGCGATCGTATCCAGGCGGAGGACGAACTGGCGCGGGCGGCGAATGCACGGGTTACCGCCGATACCGCGGCGGCGGCGGCGGCGAAAGAGCGGGTAGCAGCCGAATTGGCCGTCGCGGATGCGGGATGCGCCGCCGGCGAAGCGGAGCGCATGGCCTTGGAGGCGGCCGAACGGAATCTGGCCGTCGCGACTGCGGCGATGGCGGCTGGGCAGGCCCGGATCCTAGCGCAGGCCCAGGCCGAGGCCCATGAAAACGAACGTGCTAGCGCGGATAGGGCAGCGGCAGTGCAGGCGGAACGGCGTACGGCCGCGGCCAAGGCGCTCACCGAAGCCGCACGCCATCGCGCGGCAGAAGATGCGGAGATCGCTGATGCGCTGGCAGCGAAATGCACGGCAGAACAAGAGCTTGTAGCGATCGCACAGGCGCGGCGAGAGTTCGAAACAGCAGCGGCCGCGTCGACGGCGCAACGCCTGGTCACGGAACGGGAAGCCACTGACCGCGAACGGGAACATGCGGCGGCGGAAGCCGCCGCCGCAGCGGCAGGCGCGAACCGGGTGCGTCAGGCGAAGCGTGCGACAGAAGCCGCACAACGGCGGGAGCGTATTGAAAGGGAGGCGGCGCTGACTGCCATGCAGGCTGCGCTTGCTGACCTCTTGGCGGCGAAGGCGACCCGTGACCGACAGGCCGTAGAAAGGATGGCTGTTGCAGCGTCCGCGGCCCGCGGTGCCGCTGAGATCACGCTGGCCCAGGCGCTGGCGGCGCGTACCGCGGTCGAGCAGGCGGCGGCGGTAGCGGCCGAAGAACAGGCAACCGAGGCAATCGAGCGCAGCACGCAGGCGGCCGCGACCCGCGATGCGATCCGCCGCGCAACGGATGCGAAACGCCGCCGCGCCCGTGCCGGTCGGGAGCGGCAACGCCTGCACGAACAGCGGGTGACGACCGCCGAAGCGCAGGCTACCGAGGCCGAGTCACTGGTGGCCGCAGAATCGGCTGCATTGGAAACCGAGCAAGCGGCGCTGGCGGACATTGACTCGGCACGCGCATGTTGCGAGGCGCGCCGCTTGGCGGCGCAGGTTGGTACTCCCGTCCACCTCGGATTCCGGTGGTCCTTGGGGATTGTTTGCGTGGCTTTGGGGCTTGCTGGCGGTGCCGCCTTGTCGATGTTGCTGCCCCTTTCCAAAGAGGTCGCCGTTGCCTCTGCGCCGGTCAGCGCTCCCGCTACGACACTGCTGACATCGCTGGCGGCCCCGAACGCAGCGGAGGTGCCCGCCTGCCTGTGCCTGAAATCCGCGGAGACTCTGGGCGAAACGCCCGCTGCAAGGCGTTAGGTAGGCGGGAATTACCCTGTTCCGCCCGAATAGAGGGCAGAGCGCGGCGAGGTCAAGAATGGGAGGAGCATGCCGTTAGTAGCTGGTGCTAGCCATTCCCGCCATGCCGACCATCCACGATCTCGCGGGCCCTCTGCGCGTCCTTGCCGTCGAGGACTCGGAGGATGATGCGGTATTGCTACGGGCGGAGCTCGAAAATGCGGGCGCAAAGCTAGATTTTCTACGGGTTGACTCCGCGTCAGGGATGCGCGTAGCACTGAATGACGCGGAGTGGGATGTCGTCATCTCCGATCATGCCCTGCCGCGTTTCAGTTCTCAGGAAGCGCTCCGTGTCCTCCGGGAGAGCGGGAAGGACATTCCCTTCATCATCTATTCGGGTACGATCAGCGATAAAACCGCGCTCGCCGCGCTGGAGGAGGGCGTCCACGATTGCGTGCCCAAGGGGCATGTCGCGCGTCTGCTGCCATCAATCCGCCGCGAGCTGTGCAACGCAGCGGTGCGGCACGCCAAGAACGAGGCGGAGTCGCGTCTGTTCCAGCTCGCCTATTTCGATGCGCTGACCGAACTGCCGAACCGTAACCTGTTTGTCGAGCAAGTCCGTCAGGCTCTGGAAGAGCCCCTGAAGACAGGAGGCACGGTGTTCTTCCTGGATCTCGACCATTTCCGGCGGATCAACGACACCTTCGGATACCCGATCGGCGACATGGTGTTGTGCAAAATCGCCACCACTTTGCGGCAGCATCTCGACAGCACGGCGTTTGTCGCGCGGATTGGGGGCGACGTGTTTGCCGTTCATGCGCCCGGCCTGTCCGGCGCAGACGCCACGGCGTTCGCCGACACGATCCGCGAGATGATCGCAGTCCCAGTCCGTCACGACCAGCTTGATTTTTTCATGACGGCAACTTTTGGCGCGAGTTCCTACCCGTCGGATGGCCTGGACGAGCTGGCGCTGCTGAAGCAGGCGGAAAGCGCCATGGCGTTCGCCAAGGAAAGTGGTTCGCCCGTTCATTTCTACAGCGCTTCTTTGGGTGAAGCACGATCGCAGCGGTACGCGCTGGAGCAGGCACTGCGTCGTGCAGTCACCCATGGTGAACTGCGCCTGCATTACCAGCCGATCGTCTCCCTGCGGCATCCCGCGGCGTGCGGCGAGACGGCGCAGGCGATTGCCGAAGATTGCGCGCTGGCCGATGCGGAATCTTCCTCTTCCCGCGCGCGGCTGCAGTGCCATGACAAAAACTGTGCGCTGTGTGTTCACCATTTGCCCTCGTCCGGGGGCGATGGCGACCGGATCATCGGCGCCGAAGCCCTGGTGCGCTGGCAGCATCCGGAACTGGGGCTGCTGGCGCCGGACCGCTTCATACCGCTCGCCGATGAAACAGGGCTCATCATCGATATCGGCAACTGGGTGTTGGGTGAGGCCTGCCGCCAAGTGCGTGCTTGGGAGGATGCCGGATTCGGGCACCTGAGCGTCGCGGTCAATGTGTCGGCGGTGCAGTTCGGCCAGGCGCATTTCATCAAGCAGGTGGCCGAAGTGCTGCGGGCGACCGGGATAGAGCCCGATCAGCTCGAACTGGAAATCACCGAGTCGGTCCTGATGCGTGACGCGGACGTAACGATCGCCGCGCTGCGCACATTGAAGCAGATGGGCGTTCGCATTTCGGTGGACGATTTCGGTACCGGCTATTCCAGCCTGTCGTATCTGCGCCGCTTTCCGATCAACATTCTCAAGATCGACAAATCGTTCACCCACGATGTACTTCTGGAGCCGGATGGCGCCGCGATAGTGGCGGCGATCGTGGCGCTTGCGAAGAGCCTGAACCTCATGACGCAGGCGGAAGGTGTCGAAACCTGTGATCAGTTGGCCTACCTGCGCACCCGGCAGTGTGATCGCGTACAAGGATACTTGTTTAGCAAGCCCTTGACTGAAGGAGACTTTCAGGAATTCCTGCGGGGTTCCCCTGTGCCGCTGTAGGCGGATTTCCTACGGGTCATAACGCACGGATCGTACTCAAGAATCGGAAGACCTCCGGATATCGCGATACCGGCAGCGCTTCCACAATCCATTCCGTCAAGACGCATACCGCGTTGCCGACGGACGCTGGATCGCACAGGGAGATGCCATGAAAAAAAATCCGCTGCTGGACGAGATTCTCGAAGCGAATCTGACCTACCTGATGCTGGCGCAGCGCATGCTGCGCGGGGACAGGGCCGAGGCCATGTACCGCCTCGGGATTGCCAACGACGTCGCCGATGTGCTTGATCATCTCACGCTTGGACAACTGACGCGGATGGCGGCGACGAACACGCTGGTCTGCAGATTCCGTTGCGATGATCGCGCCATTCTGGGGCTGTTGTCGGGCTATCAGACCGAAAAGCCGATGCCCGCCGCGCACGGCGCGATCCTCATGGCGGGCCAACCCGCCATGAGGATCGCCTGAGCCGGGTACTGACGCCATGGGGCTGAAGAGCGTGGTTACGGAAGGCAAGCAGATCGAACTGGCGATCGAACTGATCGAACTCGGTGCCCGGTTGCAGGTTCTGGAGGCGCAAACCTCCCTCAGCCGCGAGCGACTGCTGCGGCTGTACAAGGAGATCAAGGGTGAATCGCCGCCGAAGGGCATGCTGCCCTTTTCCGTCGACTGGTTCATTACCTGGCAACCCAACATCCACGCATCCCTGTTCATGGAGATCTATCACTACCTCGTCGAACACGCCGGCGTGCGCGGTATCGAAGCCACAATCAAGACCTATCGTCTGTACCTGGAGCATGTGCAACTGCAGGACCTCGACCCACTACTCACGCTTACCCGTGCGTGGACGCTGGTGCGTTTTTATGATTCCAAGCTGATCTCGACCGCGCGCTGTAGCTGCTGTGGTGGTAATTTCGTCGTGCACCAGCTCGATCTCCATCGCGACTATCGCTGCGGTCTTTGCGCACCGCCTTCGCGCGCGGGCAAAGGTGTCAAGGCCATCCAAGCCGTCACCGCGAAGGCCGCCTGACCACCCCTGCGCATCCGCGCGGCGCGTTCAAGTTCAACCCACGTCTGCCGTTGTAGAGATTGCTTCCCGCAGCGGCACTCGATATTCGCCGACGCGGTTTGGCCCCGACTCACGGGGTAGCTGGTCGGCTGGGGGTCGCGCATGCTGGTGATAGTGGGCTATCTGGTGGTGGCAGGGTCGGTCTTCGGCGGTTTCGCGCTGGCCGGCGGACACCTCGCCGCGCTGTTCCAGCCGGTGGAACTGCTCATGATCGGCGGCGCCGCTTTCGGCGCGTTTCTCGTCGGCAACTCGGGCAAGGCGATCAAGGCAACCCTGAAAGCGCTGCCTACAGTGCTCAAGGGCTCGAAGTACACCAAAGCGAACTACATGGAGTTGATGGCGCTGCTGTACGAGATTCTCACCAAGATCCGCAAGGAAGGCCTCATGTCCGTCGAGGCCGACGTGGAGAAACCCGCGGAAAGCGCGATCTTCAGCAATTATCCCGGGATACTGTCCGATCATCACGTAACGGAGTTTCTGACCGATTACCTGCGCCTCATGGTGGGCGGAAACCTCAATTCGTTCGAGATCGAGGCGCTGATGGACAACGAGATCGAGACCCACCATCACGAAGGAGAAGTGCCTGCCCAGGTCATCCAGAAAACGGGCGATGCGATGCCGGCATTCGGGATCGTGGCCGCGGTCATGGGGGTCGTGCATACCATGCAGTCTGTCGGTCTGCCGCCGGCGGAGCTCGGCATCCTCATCGCACACGCCCTGGTCGGCACTTTTCTGGGCATATTGCTGGCCTACGGTTTCGTCGGACCGTTATCCGGGTTGCTGGAACAGAAGCTGGCCGAGGCAACCAAGATGCTCGAATGCGTCAAGGTGACGCTGCTCGCCAGTCTCAATGGCTATGCCCCTGCACTCGCGGTCGAGTTCGGGCGCAAGGTTCTGTTTTCGACGGAACGCCCTGGGTTCGCCGAACTTGAAGACCACGTCAAGCAGGCGAAGAAGCGCTGAGGCGGGAAAAACATCGTGGCTGACGAAGCACCTCGCCCGATCATCGTCCGCCGCCGCAAGAAAGGCGGTCACGCCGCGCATGGCGGCGCCTGGAAAATTGCCTACGCGGACTTCGTGACCGCCATGATGGCGTTCTTCCTGCTGATGTGGCTGTTGGGTTCGACGGCGAAAGGCGATCTCGAAGGCATCGCCGAGTATTTCAAGAATCCCATGCGGGTGTCGTTGACCGGCGGCAGTGGGGCGGGCGAGAGCAGCAGCATCATCAAGATCGGCGGTGGCAAAGACATGACCAAGGCCGACGGGCAGCAGCGGCAAGGTGAGGAAGCAGACCAGCAAAAACCCTACAACCTCAAGTCGATCGAGGAAGAGGCGGAGCGCCAGGAACAGCTGCGGTTGGCCGATCTCAAGCAGCGCCTGGAGGCCCTGATCGAGGCCACGCCGAACTTGCGCGCATTCCGCCACCAACTCCTCATTGATATCACCAGCGAGGGTCTGCGCATCCAGATCGTGGACGATCAGAACCGCCCGATGTTCGCGCTCGGCAAGGCCGACGTGCAGTCTTACATGCGCGACATCCTGCGCGAGATCGCCAAGGTTCTGAACGGCGTGACGAACCGCGTGAGCGTAGCGGGACACACCGACGCAACGCCGTACGCCGGTGGCGAACGGGGATACAGCAACTGGGAACTCTCCGCGGACCGGGCCAACGCCTCGCGCCGGGAACTCATCGCGGGCGGTATTGCCGAGGGCAAGATGCTGCGGATCGTCGGCCTGGGTTCGGCGGTGATGCTGGACAAGAACGATCCCTTCAGTCCGGTCAACCGTCGCATGAGCATCATCGTGCTCAACAAGCGTACGGAGAGTTCGATCGTGGCGGAAGGGCGAACTCTCGACGTGAGCCCCGAGGGGGTCGTCAGCTTACGGCAGATCGAGGCGACGCGTGTCCCTTAGATGGTCCGCCCTGCGGGTACCTCTGCTCATGCGCAGTCTCGGAGCGCAGGTTCTGGCCGCGGGATTGGCCATGGCGGCGCTGCCGCAGGCGACCCCGCTCGCCGTGGCCGCCGCCGCCGGCATCTGCGCGGCGGTACTGGGACGTGCGGCTGGTTTGGCGCCCTGGTGGCTGTGGATCAATGCGGGCCTGCCGCTGCTCGGCGTAGCCGCCTGGTACCTCGCCATGCCGTCGTGGGTCTATCTTGCGGCGGCTGGGGTCCTGTTCTCCGTGTACGGCATGCTGCCGCACACGCGCGTGCCGCTCTATATCGCCCGACCAGTGGTGGCCGACGTGCTCGCTACGATCGCCCCGCAGCGTGGTGCGATGATCGACCTCGGCTGCGGGACGGGGACCATCCCGGCCCGCCTCAGCCGTGTCCGGCCCGGATTGCGGTGCGTGGGGGTGGAACTCGGGCCGGTGCCCTGGCTGATCTCGAAACTACGCAGCCTTGGCGCAGCGGAGCGTTTCGACGTGCGTTACGCGGATATGTGGCAGGTTAACCTCGCCGCGTACGATCTGGTGTATGTTTTTCTGTCGCCCGAAGTCATGCCGCGATTATGGGCGAAAGCCTGCCGGGAAATGCGTCCGGGGACATGGCTGGCGAGTTACGCCTTCGAGGTGCCCGATGCGCCGCCGACGCGCATCGTGGTGCCCGCCGACGCCGGTGGGCGGGCGCTTTATTTGTGGCGAATGCCCGATCCTGCCCGATCCAGTGGGCTCAATCCATGCCCAGAACTGCCGTAATCAAGGGTCATGAGGGCGGCCAAAGGCCCCCCAAGGCCCCCCAAGGCCCCCCAAGGAGCCCGCATGACGGACAAGAACCTCAAGTTTCTGGTGGTGGATGATTTCTCCACCATGCGCCGCATCGTACGCAATCTGCTTAAAGAACTCGGTTTCGCGAACGTCGACGAGGCGGAAGACGGTGTCGTTGCCCTGCAGAAACTGAAGGGAGGCGGTTTTGGATTCGTCGTCTCGGACTGGAACATGCCGAACATGGATGGACTGGTGCTGTTGCAGGCGATCCGGGCAGATGCCGGGCTTAAATCGCTGCCTGTGCTCATGGTTACCGCCGAGGCGAAGAAAGAAAACATCGTTGCTGCCGCGCAAGCGGGGGCGAGTGGTTATGTGGTCAAACCGTTCACCGCGGCGACCCTGGACGAAAAGATCAGCAAGATCTTTCAGAATCTCGCCGCCAAGGCGGCCTGAGGCCGCGGCGTGTCGCATAGGACAATGACCATCCCTATCATTCCCGCCGCGCGGACCACTCCCTGTGCGCTGGCGCCCGAGGCCTGTGGGCTCGCCGGCGATGCGCGCGCAGACCACATGCTGTCGCGCATTGGCCAGCTCACGCGTGTGCTTCACGACAGTCTGCGCGAACTAGGCTACGACCGCGAACTCGAACGGGCCGCGTCCAGCATCCCGGATGTACGCGACCGCCTGAATTACGTGGCGACCATGACGGAGCAGGCGGCGCAACGGGTCCTGGCGGCAACGGAGATCGCGATGCCCGTCCAGGAGGCGCTGGGTGCGTCTGCAACGGCCCTGGCCGCGCAGTGGGACCGCGTGCTGCGGCGCGATCTGTCGTTGCCGGAATTCAAGGCGCTCGTCACGTCCACGCAGGCGTACTTGCGCGAGGTGCCGGCACACGCCCAGGCCACCAACGCCCAACTGCTGAACATCATGATGGCGCAGGATTTTCAGGACCTGACTGGCCAAGTCATCAAGAAAATCACCGATATCGTGCAGATGCTGGAAAGCCACCTGGTGACGCTGCTGGTGGAGAACCTGCCACCAGAACGACGCAGCGAGGAAGCCAATTCCCTGCTGAATGGGCCGGTCATCGATGGGGCCGGCAGCACGGAGGTCGTCAGCAGCCAGGCGCAGGTGGACGATCTGCTGGAGAGCCTAGGTTTCTAGCCGACACCCGGCGTGGGCCGAATAGCGGCCTGAAATCCCTGTTGTTCAGCACCTGCCCGGCGTCTGCATGCGCCAATAATGGCCCCGTCATTCATACGGTGGGGTCATGGCGGAACAATCCGAACTGGAACGCACCGAACCAGCCTCCCCGCGGCGCCTCGAACATGCCCGCGAGGAGGGCCAGGTGCCGCGTTCGCCCGAACTGAGCACTTTCGGGGTGCTCGCGGCCGGCGCTACGGGGCTCTGGTTCACGGGTGCTTCGGTTCTGGACGGCCTGTCGAACATGGTCCGGTCGGGACTTGCCTTCGGGCCGCGCGATCTTACGGACGATGGCGCCCTGACGGCACGGCTGGGGGACCTTGCCTTGGCCGGATTCGCCGCGGTGGCGCCGATGGGGGGGCTGTCCTTCCTGGTGGCGATTCTGGCCCCCCTCGCACTCAGCGGCTGGGTATTCAGCAGCAAGCTGCCCGCTCCGGACTTCACCCGGCTCAACCGGATCACGCGCATTTTTTCCTGGCATGGCCTCGCGGAGCTTTTCAAATCGATCGTCAAAGCCACACTGGTT
Source organism: uncultured Streptomycetaceae bacterium (assembly GCA_964641785.1). Taxonomy (GTDB): domain Bacteria; phylum Pseudomonadota; class Gammaproteobacteria; order Burkholderiales; family SG8-41; genus CAZXNF01. The sequence continues at coordinate 14,829 of CAZXNF010000020.1, forward strand.
GGCAGCGTTGCCGTGTGGGCAGTCTGGCAGCAGAAGGAAGTGCTGCTGACGCTGGCGGATCAGCCTTTCGGTGCTGCGGTTTCCGCTGCGGCCCGCGTCACCGGGTTGAGTTTGTTCGTGCTGGTGGGCGCGCTGCTGGTGGTGGTGGCGTTCGACGTTCCGTTCCAGCTCTGGCAGCACGGACAGAAATTGCGCATGTCGCACGACGAGCTGCGCCGCGAGGCCAAGGAAACGGAAGGCGATCCCGGCATCAAGGCGCGTATCCGCAACCTCCAGCGCGAGGCCGCGCGCAAACGAATGATGTCCGAAGTGCCCAAGGCAGCGGTGATTGTGACCAATCCGACCCATTACGCGGTTGCACTGGCGTATCGGGATGGCGCGAGCGGTGCGCCCCGCGTTGTTGCCAAGGGGAGCGATCTGCTTGCCCAGCGCATCCGCGAACTGGCGCGCGAGCATAACGTTCCGGTTCTCGAGTCGCCGCCGCTCGCGCGGGCACTCTACCGCCATGTCGACCTGGATACGGAGATTCCGGAGACGCTCTACGGCGCCGTCGCCGAGGTGCTGGTGTATGTGTTCCGTCTGAAGCGCTACTTCAGCGACGGGGGCGTGGCGCCGGAGGCGCCCCGGTCGGTGCCTGTGCCGACTGCGCTTGACCCGGGTCCGGGAGGCGCATGAGTGCCGCACTGACATTGCCCTTGCTGGGCCGTGCGCAACTGCTGCGGGCGATGGCCGGTCCCGTCCTCATCATCCTCATTCTTTCGATGATGGTCCTGCCGCTGCCGGCGCTGGCGCTCGACGTGCTGTTCACGTTCAACATTGCGCTGGCCATCATTGTCCTCCTGGTGGCGCTGTACACGGAGAAGACACTCGACTTCGCGGTATTTCCGACGGTGCTCCTGGTCACGACACTGCTGCGTTTGTCACTCAACGTCGCGTCTACCCGCGTCGTCCTGCTCGAAGGGCATACCGGACCCGCAGCGGCGGGCAAGGTGATCGAGGCATTCGGCCACTTCCTCATCGGCGGCAACTACGCGGTGGGGATGGTCGTGTTCTTCATCCTGGTGGTGATCAACTTTGTGGTGATCACCAAAGGTGCGGGCCGTATCGCGGAAGTCGGCGCGCGGTTTACCCTGGATGCCATGCCTGGCAAGCAGATGGCGATTGATGCGGACCTCAACGCCGGCCTGATCGGCGAGGACGAAGCGCGTCGGCGTCGCCAGACGGTGGCGCAGGAGGCGGAATTCTTCGGCGCCATGGACGGTGCGAGCAAGTTCGTGCGTGGCGACGCCGTTGCCGGCCTTCTCATCATGGCGATCAACCTGGTGGGCGGGTTGATCATAGGGATGCTGCAGCACGACCTGGATTTCAGCACTGCCGCGCGCAATTACACGCTGCTGACGATCGGTGACGGGCTGGTCGCCCAGATACCGGCGCTCATCATATCCACGGCCGCCGGCCTGGTGGTCAGCCGTGTCGGTACGGATGAGGCGATCGGCGAGCAGTTCGCACGCCAGCTGTTTAACCGGCCGCAGGTGCTGGCGCTGACCGCGGTCATACTCGGTGCGCTTGGCCTCGTGCCCGGCATGCCGCATTTCGCGTTCCTTACGCTGGCCGTGGCGCTGGGTGCCGGCGCCTGGGCTTTGCAGAAGCGGGTCGAACGAGCGGGAATCACGGCGGCGCCGGTGATCGCTGAAACGGCGCCGCTCGGTCATCAGGAAGCCAGCTGGAGCGACGTAGTCCCCGTCGATGTCCTGGGGCTCGAAGTGGGATATCGCCTGATCCCGCTTGTGGACGGCGGGCAGAACGGCGAACTGTTGCGCCGTATCAAGGCTATCCGCAAGAAGTTTGCGCAGGAAATCGGTTTCCTGCCGCCCTCCGTGCATATCCGCGACAACCTCGACCTGCGACCCAACGGGTATCGCATTACGCTCAAGGGCGTGGAGATCGGGCACGGGGAGGCATTCGCCGGCCTGTACCTGGCGATCAATCCCGGACGCGTGCTCGGCGAGGTGCCGGGTAACCCGACCGTTGATCCTGCCTTCGGCCTGCCCGCGTTGTGGATCGAATCACGTCTCAAGGAACAGGCCCAGGCCCTGGGCTATACCGTTGCCGATGCCAGCACCGTGGTTGCCACCCACATCAATCACCTTGTCTATACCCACGCCGCAGAACTGCTCGGACGGCAGGAGGTGCAGGCACTCCTGGACCACATCGCCAAGGAACTGCCAAAGCTCAGCGAAGATCTCGTGCCCAAGCTGTTGCCGCTCGCCACCCTGCAGAAAGTGCTGGGGAACCTGCTGGAAGAAGGCGTACCTATCCGTGATATGCGCTCCATCGCGGAAACGCTGGCGGAGCATGCGCCCCGTGTGCAGGACGCAGGCGAGTTGACGGCACTGGTCCGCATCGCGCTTGGACGGGGCATCGTGCAACAGATGTTTCCGGGGCGCGGCGAGATGCAGGTCATGGCGCTTGCACCGCAGTTGGAACACGTCCTCGCTCAGGCGCTGCCGGCAGGCGGCGAGGCAACGGGGCTCGAGCCAGGACTGGTGGAAATGCTGGCCGGGGAAGCCGCGGCAGCGGCCCAGCAGCTCGAAGGACTGGGGATGCCCGCAGTGCTTCTCACATCGAGCGCGTTGCGGCCGGGGCTCTCACGCCTGCTGCGTCGTGCCGTCGCCCAACTGAAAGTCATCTCGCACGCCGAGGTGCCGGACTCTAAACGGATCAAGGTCGCAGTAGTACTTGGAGGCAGCAAATGAGCGTACGAAAATTCATCGCACCCACCTCGCGGGAGGCTCTGCGCGAGGTCAGGCAGGCACTCGGCGACGACGCTGTCGTGTTGGCCAGCCGGTCGGTCGAAAACGGTGTTGAGATCACGGCTGTGGCACAGGAGGCGCTGGCACAGCTGGCCCCGCCGGCCCATGCGGTGGTGCTGTCGATCGACGAGAAGTCGCAGATCC
>CAZXNF010000021.1:0-16582 GCA_964641785.1 uncultured Streptomycetaceae bacterium
GATGAGGGATGAGGGAAACACAGTCGAGCAGCGCGCTGATTTTACCTAGCGAAATCCGCTGGCTCCAACCGCCGGTCGCAGCCGGGCTTACAAAGCCTTACACCTTGCTCCCGAACAGGACGCCGCCGCGTCAGTCCTACACACAACCACGGCTTCAAGCGTTGTGCGCCGATCGGCGGCCTCGCGCGTTGAAGGCGTAGTGGCGCCGTGTGCATTCTGTGCGCGGCGCCAGGAGAGGAGCACCATGCACATCGTCAAACCGTGGCTGATCCGGGGGCTGGCCCTCTGGCTGGCGGCTTCCGTCGCCTTTGCCCAGCAACCGCCACCGGCTGGCCGCCAGGACGACCGCCCCCAGTTCCGGCAGGAAGAGCTGGACCAGATGTTGGCGCCGATCGCGTTGTATCCGGATGCGCTGCTGTCGCAGGTGCTGATGGCCGCCACCTACCCGCTGGAGGTGGTGCAAGCCGCGCGCTGGTCCCGGGCCAACCCGGGCCTGAAGGGCGAGCAGGCAGTGCGCGCGGTCGAGGCCAGGGACTGGGACCCAAGCGTCAAATCGCTCGTCGCCTTTCCGCAGATCCTGACCATGATGGACGAGCGGCTGGAGTGGACCGAACGTCTGGGCGATGCCTTCCTCGGGCAGCAGGCGGCGGTGATGGACAGCGTGCAGCACCTGCGCGACAAGGCCTACGCCGCCGGCAACCTGCGCTCCAACGAGCAGATGCGCGTCACGCGGGACGACCGCACGATCGTCATCGCATCGCCGGCCCCGCAGGTGGTGTACGTGCCGTACTACAACCCCTACCTCGTCTACGGCGGCTGGTGGTGGCCGGCCTATCCGCCGGTGTACTGGCCTGCGCCCGTCGTGTACTACCCGCGACCGGCTTTCGTGTCCGGCTTCGTGTGGGGCGCGGGTGTGGCGATCGGCGCCGGCTTCTTCTACGGGGCCTTCAACTGGCCGCATCGCCACGTCACCAACGTGGTCACCGTGAACAACTACTACTACACCCGCAACGCCTACGTGAACCGGCCGGGCTATCCCCAGCGGCCCCCGCCCCTGCCCGGCGCCGCGCCAGTGATTTCGCAGTGGCAGCACGATCCCGGCCATCGCCGCGGCGTGCAGTACCGCGATCGGGCGGTGCGCGAAGCCGTGCTGAGCGTTGACGGCCGCCCCGTTGGCGCCCGGGACGGGCGCGACGACCGTCGCGAGGCGCGTCAGCAGGACCGGGCTTCCAACGGCAACCCCGGCGAACGTCCGGACGCGCGGGCCGAGACGCGGGATCGTCGCGATCCTGGCTCGCGTGCCGAAGCGGCTGCGCCGGCCGGCCGTGCCGATGGGCGTGAGGTGCAGCGCGACAGCCTGCACACGGGTCCTCGCCTGGAACCGCGCGCGGCGACCGAGCGGCCGTCACCGCCGGCGCAACCCGCGCCGACCGACCGCGAGCAGCGCAGCGACACGCGCGGCGATGTTCGTGTGGAAAGCCGTGGTGCGTCCAATGCGCCGGCGATCGAACCCGGCCGTGGACCGGGAAACGACGCGCGCGACCCGGCGCAGGGCCGCGCTGCTGCCGATCGCGGCGAGAGCCGTTCGGAGCGCGCGGACCGCGGACGACGGGAGGTTCCGGAACCCGTCGCGGCAACGCCGACCGCACCTGCGCCGGCAGTCATCCGCGCGCCGGAAGCCCGTGGTGCACAGCCCCGCATGGACAACGCCCCCGAGCGCCAGGCGGATCGCAACCCCGGCGAGCCGCGGGGGGATTACGGCGGCGGTCGCGGGCGTGAACCGCGGGCGGAGATGCATCGCTCCGATGCGCCGGCGGTCGTCGTCCCGCCGTCGGCGCCCGCGCCGCGGCCCCAGATGGCGGAACAGCGCGCACCGCCACCCTCGCCGGTACCCGCTCCCATGCCGCAAGCCCGCATGCAGGCGCCGGCCCCGCCCGCGGCAGCACCTCCGCCACCCCGCGCCGCACCGGCCCCTTCGGCCAGCGCGCCCTCGCCGCAGGGCGGGGGCAATTTGCATGGCGGTGGCCGCGGCGGCGGCGGGTCGCCCGTGCGCTGACGCAGCACGGGAAGTTTCCGGTAGAGTTCCGCCCTCGCGATTGCAACGGGAGGGCGGGTCATGGCGGTACGCTGGGATACGACGCAGGTGGACGGCAGCACAATGCGGATTTACATGGGGGTGCCGGACAAACCCTCGGCGCATCCCGGTATCATCATCGCGCAGCACGCGAGCGGCGTGGACGCGCAGATTCAGGATGCCGTGCACCGCCTGCATCGTGAAGGCTATGTGGTGGCCGCGCCGGAGCTCTACCATCGTCAGCCGGCGAACACCGACCCGTCCAAGCGCCTCGGCTTGCTGGTCGACCGCGAGATCATCGCCGACATCAACGCGACCGTCGCGCACCTCAAGACCCTGCGCATGACCGTGGCTCCGCTCGGCATCACCGGCTTCTGCATGGGTGGGCGGGTGACTTACCTCATGGCCTGCGTCAACCCGGAGTTCAAGGCGGCGGCGGTGTTCTACGGCGGCAACATTTTCCGGGCGCTCGGTGAGGGCCAGAGCCCTTTCGAGCGCTCCAGCGGCATCCAGTGCCCCGTGATCGGCTTCTTCGGCGCGGAGGACACCAATCCCTCGCCCGACGACGTGAAGAAGATCGACGCCGAACTCACGCGCCTCAACAAGTGGCACGAGTTCCACACCTACAACAATGCGGGCCACGCTTTCCAGAACTTCTGGTCGGCGGAGCGCTACCGCGAGCGGGCGTCGCGGGCGTCGTGGACGGAGATGCTGGCGTTCTTTACGGAGTACCTGAAGCGGCCGGTATAAGGCGCCGGGGAGGTTTCAATCCGGCTGTTTCACGCCAGCGTATAAGCCGTTTTCACGGTCGTAAAGAACTCCTGCGCGTAGTGCCCCTGCTCGCGCGGGCCGTAGCTGCTGCCTTTGCGGCCGCCGAAGGGGACGTGATAGTCCACGCCCGCCGTCGGCAGATTCACCATGACGAGACCCGCCTGCGCGTGGCGCTTGAAGTGCGTCGCGTGCTTGAGTGAGGTCGTGGCGATGCCCGAGGACAAACCGAACGGCGTGTCGTTGGCGACGGCCAGCGCTTCCTCGTAGTCCTTCACGCGGATGACGCTGGCGACCGGGCCGAAGATTTCCTCGCGGTTGATGCGCATGGCGGGCGTGGATTCCGTAAACAGCGTCGGCGCCAGATAAAAGCCGTCCGTCCCGCGTTTGAGCCGTTCGCCGCCGGCGGCCAGCGTCGCGCCTTCCGCCTTGCCGATCTCCACGTATTTCAGGTCCTGCTCGAGCTGCGCTTGCGAGGACACCGGGCCAATGTCGGTGCCTGCCTTCAGCGCGTCATCGACTTTCAGTCCCGCCATGCGCTGCTTCATCGCTTCCACGTAGGCGGGGTAGATGCCGGCAGTGACAATCAGCCGGCTCGATGCGGTGCAGCGCTGGCCGGTGGAGAAGAAGGCGCTCTGCACGGAGAGTTCCACCGCGGTCTTGAGGTCGGCGTCGTCGAGCACGACCTGCGGATTCTTGCCGCCCATTTCGAGCTGCACCTTCTTCAGGCTCGCGGCGCAGGCCTGTGCGATGCGTCCGCCTGTTTCCACCGAGCCGGTGAAGCTGATGGCGTCCACACCCTTGTGCTGGATGAGGGCTTCGCCGATGACGCTGCCGCGGCCCATGACAAGGTTGAACACCCCGGAGGGGATGCCGCTGCGCTGGATGATGTCGGCCAGCGCCCACGCGCAACCGGGCACGAGGTCGGCGGGCTTCATCACCACGCAGTTCGCATAGGCGAGGGCGGGTGCGATCTTCCACGCCGGAATCGCGATCGGGAAGTTCCACGGCGTGATCAGTCCCACCACGCCGACAGGCTCCCGCGTCACCTCCACGCCGATGCCGGGGCGCACCGACGCCAGCGTTTCGCCCGCGAGCCGCAGGCATTCACCGGCGAAGAACTTGAAGATATACCCGGCGCGCGTGGCTTCGCCGATGGCCTCGGGGCGCGTCTTGCCTTCTTCCCGCGCGAGCAGTTCGCCGAGTTCTTCCTTGCGCGCAAGGATTTCGTTGCCGATCTTGTCCAGTGCATCGAAGCGCGCCTGGATGTTCGACACCGACCACGCGGGAAAGGCCGCGCGTGCAGCCGCCACGGCTTCGTCCACCTGCGGCGTCTTGCCCTGCGCGTACTCGCCGACGACGTCCGCGAGGTTCGAGGGATTGCGGTTCGGCGCGTAGCCGTCGCCGGCGAGCCAGCGGCCGCCAATCAGATGGTCGTGTTGGGCAGTCATCGGGAAAGTGTCCTTGAGGTTCTTGCTGGATTGCGCGCCTGCGCGCAGGTACCGGGGCGGGAATGATACCGCTCCCTTGAGGGGGATCGCCGTTTCGGTGTCAGCGGCGCGGCGCGATGAGTTGGTAACGCCAGGGTTTTCCGGCCCAATGCGGTCCGGCGTAATCGACGCCGACCCGCGGGCCGCGTCTGACGGCGCGTGGCGCGATGCGCACGCCGCGGTCCTCGACCCACAGGCGGTCCGATACGGTGACGTCCGCGCCGTCGAGATGCCGGTCGATGCCCAGATGGCGCGTGATCCTGCCGGGGCCGAGCAGGAAGTCAGCATCGTCGTCATCCCCGATGGCGATCCCGCGGATCAGCACGCACTCCGGCTTGCCCTCGCCCACCGTGCTGAAGTTGAGTAGCCAGTGGATGCCGTAGCAGAGGTAGACGTAGGCCGTGCCGCCGTCGCGGTAGAGCGGCTCCACGCGCGGGGTGCGACGGCCGCCGTGGGTGTGCGCGGCACGGTCAGCGGGCCCCTTGTAGGCCTCCACCTCCACGATCATCGCCGCCCGCGTGTGGCCGCGTTCGCGCCGCACGAGGTACTTGCCGAGCAGGTCGCGGGCGACGAGGAGTGTCGGGCGGTTGAAATCGGCGCGGCTGAGGCGGCGCGCGGATGGCGCTTGCACTGCGGGCATGAAGTCGATCAGCCCGGACCGGGCGTCACGCCTTCGGGGATGGCGTCGTCGATCGCTTTCGAGAGGACATTGAAGGCCTCATCCCCGAAAGCCTTGTCGTCCATGTAGCGGGTTACGATCTTGTCGTTGTCGGCCATGCGCTGGACCATCAGGTCTTCAAGCAGTTGCCGCAGGCCGAGCTGGAATTTGTCGAAAGGATTGGCGCGCCGCAGTTTGACGACCTGCTCGTCCGCGGTCGCTTTCTCGCGGATCTGCTCGAAGAAGAACCGGTCCTCGTCGGTAAAGTTCGTTCCGAAGCGCTCGTTGAGCACCTGGATGATCTCGGACAGCGGCCCGCGTCGGCGCGAGGATGCAGTCGAAGCGGCGCAGCACCGTCAGCGGCAGGATGACCTTGCGGTACTCGTTTCTCTTGTACGGGCCGCGCAGCAGGTTGCAGATGCTCCAGATGAAGCTGGCGATCTGAGAATGGGTTTCAGCGAGCATGGAATGGGTCCATTGTCTGAGGCGGCTGGGAGGAAATCGGAGGGTAGCGGAATTCGGTTCCGGTGATGGCCTGATGAGTTTGTTTATCTGGACCTCAGCTCTCGCCGAGCAGACGAATTTTCTACGCAATGGGCAGGTCTAATCGCAGGTTTCGCCTGATCTGATCGAGTCTGCTTTCCGTAACCCGAGCCTGCTCTGCAAAGTCCGGCCATTTCTGCACCGCTGCGCGGACCTCCTCGACGATTGTCTCTGCGCGGCCGCGTTTCATCAACGCGCTTTTGGCGCATTCACGGAAGTCGACAATCGTGAAGTTGTCGCGCTTGCCGTTCATCGTCATTTGGTGGCTCTTGAGCCAGATGTTCTCGGGGTCGTACGCATAGGTCGCGTCGAAGGCGGGTGAAAGCGACCATGTGCCTGCCTTGTCCATCAAGAAGGCGATGTTCTTGACGTGATCGTCCTGATTGCGCGCAATGATGTTGAACGCCATCCGTCTAAACTGTTCTTCGGTCGCGGACATCGGCAGGGTCAACTGGCGCATGACAAGAAAAGCCTGTTCGTAGGCATGCGCGCCTGGGCTGTTGTAGTCGTAATGCGCGAGCGCGCCGAGCGATTGCATGTGCAGTTTTTCGCCGGCTTCCGTGCGGTCGAAGCGCCGGGTCATGAAATGTCGCCTGCCATTTTCTTCAAGGAGGCGGCACTCGCTCATGGCCACGCCTGCCGCTTTGGCCATCAGCGAATAGGCATACTCGATGGCGCAGTAGCCCTGTGGGTCGGCGAGTTCTTTGTCCCGGTTGCCTGACACCCCGTCGAATTTCAGCAGCCAGTACTGAAATCCCGACCCGGCCTTGGTTTGTCCCGAGCGGACTTCGTTTGTCTGCGGGTTCCAGGCGATGATCGCCTTGGCGCGTGCGCCGCCGGCAGACGTCCCGACGTGCAGAAGGTCCCGCAACGCATCTGCCTTGGCTGGTTCCGCAAGCGAAGCCTGGAGCTCGCTGCGATGGGTGAGAACTTCCGACGCCAGTGCCACCAGCGCATCAATTTCAATCCGCTTCGCGCGACGTGGTTTGGGGCCTTCACTCGGCGCGAACTCTAGCGCGCCCATGCCGCGCGTGCCGATGTAGCAAAGCCGCTCAACGGCGTTGAAGCTCTCCGGGCTGCGGCCCTCTGTCGCCAGCCACGAGTCGATCAGGGTGTTACCGAACTTGTCCGGCAGCGAGTCGGCGAGGAGGCCGGGAAGACCATGAAATGTTCTGGCAGGAATCTCGGGGAACTCATACACGCGGTTGCTGAGCGGCATGGTGACGGGGGAGACCTCAATACGGCTCCGCGCAAATGTCGGGTCGTATTGAAACGCCGCGGTTTCGCGGCCGACGGCTAACGACACGGCGCCTATGGTCCGCCCCCAGAGCTTTACGCGCGCGATGGTCGTCACGGCTTATCGTTCCATGTCCACTGGCCGGCGGCTGGGCCGGGGAGAGCGGGCGCGCGGGCGGAGGAGGCGCGCTTGCGTTCTTTGCCGCGCAGCTCCAGTTGCGTGATCGGGCTCGGCGCAGGCTCCGGGATCAGCGCATCCAGGCGCTCAATCAGATTGAGCACACGGCAGACGCGCACGAAGCTCGCCAGTTTCGCTACGCCCCCCGTTTCCATGCGCTCTACCGTGCGTTTGGAGAGGCCAGCTTGAGTGGCTAGCTCTGCCTGCGTCAGGTTTTGCTCCAACCGTGCTTGCGCCAGCCGCCCCCCCAGTTCTTGGAGTATCGCGGCATCTGAAAGCTGCTTTGAGATCTTCATAGGGCGCCAATTATGACGAGTAAATTGCAATTAATGCACTTATATCGACTTTTTTGGCGAATTACTATTTATTAACTTTTAAATCGTCATAAATAACGATTTACAGATGAAAATATAAATTTATCGTCATATATGGCGAATAAAGTATATCTCCATGTTGTAAACTGTGAATGCCCACTAACTACCGCCGGCCTCGAGGGCAAGGCATGACTTGGCGGTAAATCGAGGTGTCTTCCTGGATTCCGGCTGAGAGGGAAAGGGGCCTCCCCCTTCCTGGCCGGAATGACGGGCAAAAGCGGACGGGTTTTAACGCCGGATGATCGAGTAATCGACCCCGCGCCCGATGCCCAGACGGAAGCCCTCCACCCGCAGCACCTGCCCCGGGGTGATGTTGGCGAGGTTCACGTCCGGGCCGAAGGTGTTGATGAGCTCCGCGTGCTGCTTGGGGAAGCGGTAGGGATCCGCCTCGATCAGCAGGCGTTCGAACCAGGACTGCTTCTTGAGCGCTTCGATGGCATCGGCGCGCGTGGCGACCAGCATGTCGAAGTCGCTCTGCTCGACGATCACGTGTTCGATGCCCTGCTTGCCGACGGCTTCAACAATGCCGCCCAGCTCTTCGATGGACAGCGGCGCGGTTGGATTCTTGCGGCCGAATTCGTACTTGATGTAGAGGCCGCGCTTCTGGAAGCGGTCGATCATGCGCGCGCGCTCGTCGTCGGTCAGCGCCACGTAGTTCTCGGAGATTTCCAGGCCGCCGATCTCGAGGTCGGCCAGCAGCTTCTCCAGCCCGTCGAGTTCGTTCTTCTGCCAGGCGTATTCGAACAGGATGCCGCCAGCGAAGGGGATGACATCGAATTCGCGGTAGACCCGGGCGGCCGCTTTCACCACATCGCGCGGCAGCAGCAGGGCGTTCAGCGCATAGATCTTGGCGAAGTCGATGTAGTTCGCGCAGGCTTCCAGCAGGGGGCGGATGCCACCCTCCGCGCCGGTCCAGCCGAAGGTGTCCGGGCCGAAGTCGATCATGGAAGTGATGCCGCGCTTGCGCGGCTTTGGCGTGCGGGCGGGGAGCGTCAGGGCCATCGCGATCAGCTCTTGGGGACGTAATCGTCGGGCGCCCCGGGAGGAATCGGCGGATGGGCTTTCAAACTCTGCTGGAACGCATGGATCATTTTCCGCAGCGGCGTGCGGACCCAACTGAAGGTGTTGCCGACGTCGCATTCCTCCTTGGGGTCGCGCGTCAGGTTGAAGATGTAGGGGGTTTCCAGGTGGTTGGCGCCGTCGTTCGGCTCGCGCTCGAGCACGATGTGCATCTTCCAGTCGCGCCACTTGGCCGCCCGCAGTTCCTGCTTGATGTAATAGACGAAACCTTCGCGGTTGGATTTCGGCTGTTTGCCAGTGAAGAAATCGAGCTGGTCCACGCCGTCGATCGCGCGGTCCTTCGGCACCTCGGCGCCAACCACGCGCGCGAGCGTGGCGTAGAGGTCGGTGATGTGGACGATCTCGTTGGTGACGCCGCCCGGTGCGACCTTGCCCGGCCAGCGCAGGATGAAGGGCACGCGCAGCGCGCCTTCCATGGCCGTGTGGTACGTGCCAGTCCACGGGCCCGCGGTGCCACGCCAAGGCTGACGGAATTCGGGGCCGTTGTCGCTGCCGAAGAAAAACAGCGTGTTGTCGCGCAGACCGAGCGCATCCACGGCGTCGAGCATCTGCCCGACACGGAAGTCCATCTCGTGCATCGAGTCGGCGAAGTCCCCCGCGCCGGTTTTACCCGCGAAGTCGTGGTGCGGCAGCGTCGGGTAGTGCAGGTGCGTGAGCGGCACGTACGCAAAGAACGGCTTGTTCGCTTTCGCCTGCCGCGTCATGAAATCGATGGTCTTCGCCGTCAGCTCGGAATCGATGCGGCGGCGGGCTTCCAGATCGTAGACGTGCGCGTTTTTCGCCGGTTGCCCCTTCACGCCTTCCATCACGTAGGGCAGGGGCACGACTTCCGGATCGAAGCCGGGCGAACTGGTGAACATGCTTTCGTTGGTGGTGCGCGGGATGCCGTACCACTCGTCAAAGCCGCGGTCCTTGGGGTAGCGGCCTTCCTTGTCGCCCAAGTGCCACTTGCCGTAACAGGCGGTGGCGTAGCCCTTGCCCGCGATCAGTTGCGCGAGCGTGATTTCCCACGGGATCAGCCCCTGCGGCAGGCCGGCCGGTACCGATTGCAGCGCGCCCGTGCGGATGGGGTGCCGCCCGGTCATCAGCGCGGAGCGCGTTGGCACGCAATCCGACTCCACGTTGAAGTTGAGAAACTTGAGGCCCTCCGTCGCCAGCGCGTCGATGCGCGGCGTGGGCGCGCCGCGCAATGCGCCGCCGCCGTAGCAGCCGAGTTCACCCCAGCCGAGGTTGTCGGCGAGGATGAGGACGATGTTGGGTGTGGAAGTCTCGTTGGGCATGCGAATGGCTCCGTGGCAGTGTCGCGACCGACGGTGAATGCTAGCATCCCGCATCCCGCATCCCGCATTCCTTCCCGAGGTTTCCGCCGTGGCCTTCATCATCCGACCCTCCCGTTTGCGCCTGCCGCTATGCGCGCTGGCGCTGTTGTCAGCGTCCTTGGCGGGGGCGCAGCCATACCCGACCAAACCGGTGCGCCTGCTGGTGCCGTTCGCGGCCGGCGGCGCGGCCGACACGATCTCGCGCACCGTCGCCGAACGGCTCGGCGCGTCGCTCGGCCAGCAGTTCGTGCCTGACAACCGCAGCGGCGCGGCGGGCACCATCGCGCTCGAGCTGCTGGCGAAGGCAGCGCCCGACGGCTACACGCTCGGCACCGCCGGCGACACGATATCCCTGCTGCCGTTCACGTACAAGGGGCTCACGTGGGACCCGCGCACGAGCTTCACGCCGATCAGCCTGATGTCCACGCAGCCGCTGGTGTTGGTGGTGCATGCCTCAGTGCCCGCGGCGACCTTCAAGGAGTTCGTCGCCTACGCAAAGTCCAAACCCGGGCAGCTCGTGTTTGGCTCTTCCGGGCACGGCCACTCGCAGCATCTGACCGGCGAAATGATCAAGAAAGCAGCCGGCTTCGACATGACGCACGTGCCCTACAAGGGCGGCGCGCAGGCGATCATTGATCTCGTCGGTGGCCAGATTCCCGTTGCCGTACTCGGGGCTTCCACGGTGATTCCGCATCATCGCGCCGGCAAGGTGCGCATCCTCGGCGTCACCGGCCGCAAGCGGTCCACGGTATTGCCGGAGGTGCCGACGTTGGCCCAGTCGGGCGTGGCGGGCATCGACGTGCTGCAGACGCTGGGCCTGTTCGGCCCGCCGAAGCTTCCGTCGGCACTGGTTGTCCGCCTGAACGCCGAAGTCGCGAAGGCGCTGGCCGCACCGGCCACGCGGGAGAAGCTTGAATCGGCGGGTTTCGAGCCGAGCCCGAGTACGCCGCAGGAGCTCGAAGCGCTGGTGCGCGCCGACTATGAACGCTGGGCGCGCGTGACGAAGGAACTCAACCTCAAGTTCGAATAGCCGCAAGGACGTCCCCGCCGCGTTCGCGGCTACAATCCGGCCGGGCGCCACGCTCGGGAGCGCCACACCAACCGGAGGAAGATCCATGCAGTCAGCCGTGATAATCGCCCTGGTGCGCGGCATCGTGTCCTTCTCATGCGCGCTAGCGATCACGGCGCCGGCGGCCGCCCAGTCGTACCCGCATAAGCCGGTGCGTGTCATCGTCGGCTATGCCCCGGGAGGCTCGGGCGATGTCATGGCGCGCGTGTTCGGACAGCGGCTGTCGGAGAGCTGGAGCCAGCAGATGATCGTGGATAACCGGCCCGGCGCCAACGGCATGATCGGCGCCGCGGCGGTCGCCCGCGCCGCGCCCGACGGTTACACCTTCCTGTTCGGGTACGTATCCGAGGTTGCGATCAACCCGAGCCTCTACAGCAAGATGACCTACGATCCGGCGCGCGAGCTGGTACCGGTGGCCATGGGCGGTGTGCTCCCGCTGCTGCTGGTCAGCAACCCCTCGTTGCCAGCGAAATCCGTGCGCGACCTGATCCGGCTGGCGAAGGCGCGTCCAGGCGAACTCACTTACGGGTCGGCGGGCTACGGTTCGCCCGCGCATCTCGGCGCCGAATATCTGAAGCGGACGGCAGGCGTGGACATTACGCACGTGCCGTACAAAGGCGGCGCCGAAGTCGTGACCGCGATCTTGAGCGGCCAGGTCATGGTTTTCTTTTCGGGCATTCCGCCCGCGATCGCGCACGTCCGCTCCGGGCGCCTGCGCGCACTGGCGGTATCCACGGCCGCACGCGTGCCCGGGCTGGAGGAAGTGCCGCCGGTGGCGGAGGCGGGGGTGCAGGGCTTCGACATGGCCGGCTGGTTCGGCTATTTCGCGCCCACCGGTACGCCTAGGGACGTGATCGACAAGCTCGCCTCCGGCGTCAGCGCCATCCTCAGGCAACCGGAGACCGGGCGCCTGTTCGTGCAGCAGGGCATCGTCATCGCGGAGATGGGCCCTGAGAAGTTCGCGCCCTTCATCCAGGCCGAAGCGCAGAAATACGCGCGCATCATCCGCGAGTCGGGCGCAAAGGCGGAGTAGGCTGCCGTGACGGCGGCGGGCATCGATCTGGCCACGGAAGTGGCCGAAGGCTTCGCGGTGCCGCCGTTCGGTATTCCTCTGGAGAGCCTCGCGTCTCTGACCCTGCCAGACGGGCGCAAGCTGCATCCGCGGCATCGTTCGGCGCGGTTCGACGAAGAGGTTCTCCCGCATGTGACCTCGGCGCATCTCGCGTGCGGCGTGCATTCCGGCGATCCCCTGCTGATCCGCCGCACCGCGGCGATGCTCGCAGCGCGCGGCATCCGGCTGGGCGCGCATCCATCCTATCCGGACGCATTCGGTTTCGGCCAACGGCGCCAGGCGATGCCAGACGAAGACGTGAAAGCCGTGCTGCTGTATCAGTTCGGCGCGCTGGCCGCGATCCTGCGCGGCATCGGCGCGCGAATGGAGCATGTGAAATGCCATGGTGCGCTCGCCTTTGACGTCTCCTACGAAGAGCAGTTCTGCGCGGTGATGGTCGACGCTGTGAAGACTTTCGATCCGGAGCTGATCGTCGTGCTTATGGCGGGTTCCCCCGGCCTCGACTACGGCAGGGCGCGAGGGCTGCGTGTCGCCGCCGAAGGTTACGTTGACCGCGGTTACGACCGGCACGGCAGGCTGGTGCCCCGCGAGCATCCGCAGGCGTTGATCGCGGGCGCCGACCGTGCGGCGGCGCGCGTCGCGGAGTTCGTGTGTGAAGGCAAGGTGACCTGCGTCGACGGCACGCGGATCGACCTGCACGTGGATACGCTGTGTCTGCACAGCGATACCGCGGGCGCAGGGGCGATCGCCGCCGCGGTGTCCGACCTGCTGTCGTCCCGGAAACTGGCGAAAGTGCCGCTGCGGGACCTGATCGGTTGACCGGAGCGCGTTGTCGCCGCGCCCCGACGCATGACGCGGCAGCGTTCGCGGCTACAATTCGGGCCGACGGCGCGCAGACAAGCGCCGCACCCTCCTGAGGAGAATCGCATGTCACGACGTTACGTTTCCCGGGCGCTCGCGCTCGCATTCGCATTCGTGTTCGCCGTCGGCTCGCTGGCGACAGCTACCGCGCACGCGCAAGGCTGGAAGCCTTCGTCCCCGGTTGCTTTCGTGTCGCCGTCCTCGCCTGCAGGCAGCCTCGATCTGACCGCGCGCCTGATCCAGAAGATCTGGGACGAGCGGCGCACGATCGGCGTGCCGGTCGTGGTCATCAACAAGCCGGGGGCCGGCAACGGCATCGCGTGGACCTACCTTAACGACCGTGCGGACGGTCTCGCGATTTCCATCGGCAACACCAACCTCGTGTCCAATCCGGTGACCGGCGTGCACGGCCTCGGCCATCGCGACGTAACACCGCTCGCGCTGATGTTCGACGACTACTTTGTGTTGGTTGTGCGCGCGGATTCCCCGTACAAGTCCATGCTCGATGTGCGGCAGAAGCTACAGGCGGATTCCGGTGCCGTCGCGATCGGCTTCGGTCCGGGCCTCGGTTCCGGCGGCCATACTGCCGCTGCGGTGGCGTGGAAGTCCATGGGCGCCGACGTCCGCAAGGGACGCTTCGTGCCGTATAAGTCCGCACCCGAGGGCATCGTCGCGATGCTTGCGGGGGAAATCGACATGGTCAGCGGAACGGCAGCCAACATGCCGCCGTTCCTGGCATCCGGACGCGTGCGCGCGCTGGCCGTAGTCGGCCCGCAGCAACTCACTGGTGCGCTGGCGGCGGTGCCCACCATGCGCGAGCAGGGATTCGACGCGGTGTTCACCAACTGGCGCGGCATCGTCGGTGCGAAGGGTATGCGCCGCGACCAGGCGGCGTACTGGGAGAATGCGCTGGCCGTCGTCAACGAGTCGGACGCTTGGAAGAAGGAACTGGAGCGCAACTTCTGGCGCGCCAACTTCATGACCGGCCCGAAGCTGTGGGAATTCCTCGACGCGGAAGCGGTCCGCTTTCGCGTCCTGCTAACGGAACTGGGGTTGAACAAATGATGCGCCCGGCCGTTCGTTGCATCGCACTCGCCGCCGCGTGCATCGCCGGGCTCGCCGCCGGCGGGGCGTACGCGCAAGGCTGGAAACCCACCCGTCCCGTCGCGCTGCTCGTCGGCGCCGCACCCGGCGGCAGCATCGACCTCACCGCGCGGCTGATCCAGCGGGCGCTGGACTCGCAGAAGCTGGTGCCGACGCAGATCATCGTCATCAACAAGCCGGGTGCCGGGCAGGGCATTGCCTGGGCCTATATGGTCGAAAAGGGCGGCGACGGCCACGCACTGGCGATGGGCGGTCCGAGCCTGACCTCGAACCCCATCCTCGGCACGCACAACATCGGCTACCAGGACGTCACCACCGTGGCGATGCTGTTCGACGATTACATGGCGTTCGTGGTGCGCGCGGATTCGCCCTTCAAGTCGATGCGCGATGTCGTGGAGAAGCTGCGCAAGGACCCCGGTTCGGTGTCGATCGGCGTGGCGCCTGCACTCGGCAGCGGCGCCCACATGGGCGCGGTGATGGGGCTGCGCGGTGCCGGCGTGAAAGTGAAGGACGTGCGCTTTATCGTTTACAAGGCCGCCGGCGAGGCGCTGACTGCAGCAATCGGTGGCGAGATCGATGTGGTATCCGGCACGGTGGCGAATTTCCCGCCGCATTTCTCGTCCGGCCGCATCCGCGTGATCGGCGTCACTTCGCCGCAGCGATTGGGCGGCGTGATGGCCAACGTGCCGACGCTGAAGGAGCAGGGCATCGATGCCACCTACACGAACTGGCGCAGCGTGATCGGCCCCAAGGGCATGGCGCGTCCGCAACTGGCGTTCTGGGAAAACGCGCTGGCGCAGGTGGCGAAGACGGACGAATGGCAGAAAGATCTGGAGCGTAACTTCTGGACCGCGAACTTCCTGACAGGCGCGGCGGCGAAGAAGTACATGGACGAGCAGGGCGTGCTGTTCCGCAACGTGTTCATCGAACTCGGCATGGCCAAACAGGAACAGAAATGAAGCAACCCAACATCCTCCTCATCACCTCCGACCAGCAACGCGCCGACTGCAACGGCTTCGAAAACCCGGACGTCAAGACGCCGCACCTCGACCGCCTCGCGCGAGACGGTGCGCGCTTCACGGCCAACATCACGCCCAACCTCGTGTGCCAGCCTTCGCGCGCGTCCATCCTGACTGGCATGCTGCCGCTGACGCACGGCGTGTGGGACAACGGCGTGGATCTCGATCCCAAGGTCGGCGAGCAGGGCTTCGCGGGCACGCTCGGGCGCGCCGGCTATCAGACGGCGTTTTTCGGCAAGGCGCACTTCGCGACCAAGACGACTTTCGCACCCACGGGCACGCCGGAGTGCGAACGGAGTCAGGCGAAGTACGGCCCGAACTGGTTCGGCCCTTACATGGGCTTCCAGCACGTGGAATTGAGCGTGCTGGGCCACCTGCACCGTACACGGCCGCTCAAGCGGCCGCCGATGGGGCATTACGAGCGCTGGTTCCTCTCGCGCGGCCAGGACGAGGAAGCGATGAAGCTGTGGGCGCAGGGCCTGCCGCCCGAGGTTGGCGCCGCGCAGACCTGGAGTTCCGCGCTGCCGGTGGCCTGGCACAGCAGCACCTGGATCGCCGATCGCATGCTGAAGTTCATGCACACGCGCGACCAGGCCAAGCCGTTCTGCACCTGGGTGTCCTTTCCCGATCCGCACCATGCCTTCGACTGCCCGGAACCCTGGGTGCGCATGTACGACCCCAAGAGCGTCACACTGCCGAAACACCGCACCCGGGACCTCGAACGGCGGCCGTGGTGGCACAAGGCCACGCTCGAGAGCGCGCCGCAGCTCACGGACCCCGAGATGCTCAAGTTCCGCGCGGAAGGTTCGCGGGTGCCGCCGCAGACCGACGAGCAGCTGGCCCACATGACGGGCAACTACTACGGCATGATTTCGCTCATCGACCACAACGTCGGCCGCATCCTGGAAGGCCTCGCCGAACACGGCCTCGCGGACAACACGCTGGTGGTCTACAGCACGGACCACGGCGACATGCTGGGCAACCATGGGCTGTACCTGAAAGGCCCCACGCCGTACGACGACCTCATGCGGGTGACGCTGGTCGCGCGCGGTCCGGGCGTGAAAGCGGGCGGGGTCATCCGCGAACCGGTGTCCACGCTGGACCTCGCGGCGACCTTCTACGAGGCCGCGGGCACGCAGGCCCCGGTGCCGGTGCAGAGCCGCAGCCTGATGCCCTTGCTGGCAGGCAAGCCGGAAACGCGCGATGCCTCGTACAGCGAGTGGTACGTGCATCCCTCGCGCTGCGGCGTGCCGCTCAAGCTGCGCACCGTGCGCACCAAGCAGTGGAAGTGCACCTTCGAACTGGAGTCCGGTGCGGGTGAACTCTACGATCTCGTCAACGACGCGGGCGAGATGAACAACCTGTTCGACGACCCCGGCTATCGGAAGGCGCGCGACGAGCTGGAAGGCCTCATGCGGGCGCGGCCCGGCAAGATCGTCGATCCGCTGCCGGAGCCGATCGGCATGGCTTGACGCTCCGCGGGTGCCCGCTCACTTGGGTGGTTTGATGCCGAGCTGCTTGATCAGCGCGAACCAGCGCTCCTGGTCGGTTTTCCACAGGGCGAGGAATTCCTCGGGACTGCTGCCGATGACATCGGCGCCCAGCGCGACGAACTTCTCCTTCACGTCGGGGGTCTGCACGCCGCGGGCAATCTCCCGGTTGAGCTTGGCGACGAGTGCAGGCGGCGTCCCGGCCGGCAGCGCGACGCCGTACCAGTTCGTCACGTCATAGCCCGGA
>CAZXNF010000022.1:0-16421 GCA_964641785.1 uncultured Streptomycetaceae bacterium
CACCTGTTCGTGCGCATTATGCAGCAGGGCGGCGGTGCGGGCGGCGACGAGCGGGAGGCGGCATGAGCGCCCAACTGCAGGCGCCGGCCACCGGCCCGCACCCGCTGGCCGGCTTCTGGACGCTGTTCCGCAAGGAGTGGCTGCGCTTCTGGAAGGTGCGCGTGCAGACCGTGCTGGCGCCGATGTTGACTGCGCTGCTCTACCTGCTGGTGTTCTCGCACGCCTTGCGCAGCGTCGTCGAGCCGTACCCGGGCGTGCCCTATGCCGCTTTTCTGGTGCCGGGCCTCGCGATGATGTCGGTGCTGCAGAACGCGTTCGCCAATTCATCCTCGTCGCTCATGCAGTCCAAGATACAGGGCAGTATCGTGTTCGTGCTGCTGCCGCCCCTGTCGCACCGCGAGTTCTTCGCCGCCTACCTGCTGGCCGCGATCGCCCGCGGCCTGGTCGTCGGCGCCGGGGTGTTCCTGTTCACGGTCTGGTTCGTGGACATCCGCGTGGCGCATCCGCTGTGGGTGCTCGTATTCGCCCTGGGCGGCAGCGCGGTGATGGGCGTGCTGGGTATCATCGCCGGTCTGTGCTCGAACAAGGTGGACGAACTGGCGGTGTTCCAGAACTTCATCATCCTGCCGCTGACCTTCCTGTCCGGGGTGTTCTATTCGGTGCACAGCCTGCCACCCGCCTGGCAGGTGGCCACGCACCTCAATCCGATCTTCTACATGATCGACGGCTTCCGCCACGGTTTCTTCGGCGTGCACGACGTGTCGCCGTGGGTATCGCTGGCGGTTGTCGGGGGCTTCTTTGCGGTGCTGTCGGCGCTCACGCTGTGGCTGCTGTCCATCGGCTATAAACTGCGGCATTAGGAGCAATTCATGGTCAACCCCGACAGCATTAAAGAATCGATCGCGCAGGGCCTGGCCTGCGAGCACGTCGAAGTCAGCGGCGACGGCCATCATTTCGAGGCGGTCATCGTCAGCGAAGCCTTCGCCGGCAAGAGCCGAGTGCAGCAGCACCAACTCGTGTACGGCGCGCTCGGCGGTCGCATGCGCGAGGAAATCCACGCCCTGTCCATGCAGACGCTGACGCCAGCACAGTGGGCGGAGAAGCGCGCCAAGGGCTGATAACGCTCGATGGACAAGCTGGTCATCCGCGGCGGTGTGCCGCTCCGGGGCGAGATCGCCGTGTCGGGCGCCAAGAACGCGGCGCTGCCCATCCTGTGCGCGGCGCTGCTCGCCGCCGAGGAACTGGTGGTCGACAACGTGCCGGCACTGCACGACGTGGCGACGATGCTCAAGCTGCTCGGCCAGATGGGTGTTGCCGTCACCCGGGAGGGCGACACGGTGCGCCTTTCCGCCGCCGATATCGGCAACCGCACGGCGCCCTACGAACTCGTCAAGACCATGCGGGCTTCCATCCTCACGCTAGGGCCGCTGGTCGCGCGCTTCGGCGAGGCCCGGGTTTCCCTGCCCGGCGGCTGCGCCATCGGCATGCGGCCGGTGGACCAGCACATCAAGGGACTGGAAGCGATGGGCGCGACGATCACCGTCGAGCACGGCGACCTGATCGCCCGCGCGGAACGCCTGCGCGGCGCGCGCATCGTGATGGACATCGTCACCGTGACCGGCACCGAGAACCTGATGATGGCCGCCGCGCTCGCCGAGGGCACGACGGTGCTGGAGAATGCGGCGCGCGAGCCGGAAATTCCCGACCTCGCGGCCTGCCTGAACGCGATGGGCGCGCGGGTCAGCGGCGCGGGCACCGACACCATCACCATCGAGGGAGTCGCAAGCCTGCGGGGCGCGCGCCATCGCGTGATGCCCGACCGCATTGAAACCGGCACTTTTCTCGTGGCCGCGGCCGCGACCGGCGGCGAAGTCAGGTTGACCGGGGCCCGGCCCGACACGCTGGATGCTGTCCTGGAGAAGCTGCGCGAGGCGGGTGCGATGGTCGCGACCGGCGCCGACTGGATTTCCCTGCAGCAGAAGACCCGCCCGAAAGCCGTGAATGTGCGCACCGCGCCCTATCCCGCATTTCCGACCGACATGCAGGCGCAGTTCATGGCGCTCGATGCCTTGGCGGACGGCACCGGCATCGTCACCGAGACGATCTTCGAGAACCGTTTCATGCATGTGCAGGAACTGAAGCGGTTGGGGGCGGACATCACGGTGGAAGGCAACACCGCCGTGGTGAAGGGTGTGCCGCAACTGACGGGTGCCATCGTGATGGCGACCGATCTGCGCGCTTCGGCCTCGCTGGTGATTGCGGGGCTGGCCGCGCAGGGGGAAACGGTGATCGAGCGCGTGTATCACCTGGACCGCGGGTACGAACATATCGAACAAAAACTGTCGACACTCGGCGCGCGCATCCAGCGCACGCGCTGAATAAAGCCGTAGCTGCGCCAACGGCGCGGCGGGAGGAGGGGATATGGGCAAGTCATCGGGCGTCCGCGAACAGGTGGGCGAGGCGGAATGGGCGCTGCGCTGCGAACTGGCGGCCGCGCACCGACTGGTCGCGCATTTCGTGTTCGTCGACCTGACCTACAACCACCTGTCGGTGCGCCTGCCGGACCACCCGTCCCATTTCCTGGTCAAGCCCGCGACCGTGTTCATGGAGCAGGTCACCGCCTCCAACCTCGTCAAATACGACCTCGACGGCAAGCAGGTGCTGGCTTCGGAGTACCAGGCCGCGCCATCGGCCTACAATATTCACGGCGCAATCCTGCGCGCCCGCCCGGACCTCAACGCGGTACTGCACACGCATTCGCCGGCCAACCTCGCCGTGTCGGCCCAGAAGCACGGCCTGCTGATGCTGACGCAACAGGCGATGCGCTTCCACGACCGGATCGCCTACTACGCCTACGACGGCGACGACGCGAGCAAGGAAGGCGCCGCGCGGCTGGCGAAAGGGATGGGCGACAAATGGCTCGCGATCCTGCACAACCACGGCGCGGTCGTGTGCGGCAAGACCGTGCCCGAGGTGTACATCCAGCACCACTTCCTTGAGCTGGCGTGCCGCGCACAGATCGGCGCGCTCGCCGGCGGGACGGAACTCATCACGCCCTCGCGCGCGTTGTGCGAGGCGCGCGCGAAAGAGTTTGGCCGTTACGGACAATACGATGCCAGCAGCCGCGACTGGATCGCGGGGCTGGCGCTGGTCGACAAGCGGTACCCCGATTACCAACAATAAAACCATCGTTTACAGGAGGAAGTCATGAGGTCGATAAAACTGCTGCGCGCGGCGCTGGCCGCTGCCATGGGTGTCGCCGGGTGTGTGATCGCGGTGCCGGCGTTTGCCCAGAACTACCCGTCCAAGCCTATCCGCTACATCATCGCGTTCCCGCCGGGCGGCTCCAATGACATCCTCGCGCGCATCATCGGCGCGCGCATGACGGAACTGATGGGGCAGACGGTCATCATCGACAACCGGCCCGGCGGCGGCGCCAACATCGGCGCTGAGGCGATCGCACGCGCAGCGCCCGACGGCTACACCGTCGGCAACATCAGCGCGACGCACACCATCAATGCAACGCTCTACCCCAAGCTGTCCTACGACGTGCTGAAGGATTTCACGCCCATCATCAAGGTCGCGGAGATTCCGCTGCTGCTCGCGGCGCACCCCGTGGTGCCGGCCAGGGGGCCGAAGGAACTGATCGCCCTGACCAAGACGCGCAAGCTCGCCTACGGCTCCTCAGGGGTCGGCACGCCGGGGCATCTCGCCGCCGAAATGCTGCGCGGCTACGGCGCGAAGGATCTGGTCCACGTCCCGTACAAGGGCGGTGGTCCGGCGGGTGTGGACCTGATGGCCGGCAACATCGAGCTGCTGTTCAACAACATGCCGGAACTGGTGCCCTTCGTGAAGGCGGGCAAGATGCGGGCGATCGCGGTAACCAGCGTCAAGCGCGACCCCGTGCTGCCCGACACCGTCACCATGATTGAAGCCGGTTTCCCCGGATTCGACCTCGGCAACTGGGTCGCGATCGTCGGTCCCGCCAACATTCCGAAGGACGTCGTCTCGAAGCTGAACGCTGAGATCAACCGGATCCTGCGCGAGCCCGCCACCCGCGACAAGATCGCGGCGCAGGGCTTCAACATCACGACCAGCACGCCCGACGAACTCGCCGCCTTCATCCGCAGCGAATACGACAAATGGGGCAAGCTCGTGAAGGTGTCGGGCGCCAAAGTGGAATAGCCGCCACCGCAGCACCGTCAGGGCAGGGGAAATCCCCGAACCACGGTAAAATCCCGTTTTCCCGGGGTTTTTTTCGCGGAATTTTCAGCAGATTGCCATGACGCCCATCAGCATTGCCCTGTCCAAGGGCCGCATATTCGAGGAAACGGTGCCGCTGCTGGCGGCGGCCGGCATCCGCGCGTCCGAAGACCCCGAACACTCGCGCAAGCTGATCATTCCGACCAACCGCGCCCACGTGCGGCTGATCATCGTGCGCGCGTCCGATGTGCCGACTTACGTGCAGTACGGCGCGGCCGACCTTGGCATCGCCGGTGGCGACATCATGATCGAGCATGGCGGCGCCGGGCTCTACCAGCCGCTCGACCTTGGCATCGCCCGCTGCCGCATGATGGTAGCGGTGCGCAAAGGCTTCGACTACCGCGCGGCCGTGCAGCAGGGTGCGCGGCTGCGGGTCGCCACCAAGTACGTGAAGATCGCGCGCGAGCACTTCGCCGCCAAGGGCGTGCACGTCGACCTGATCAAACTGTACGGCTCGATGGAACTCGCACCGCTGACGGGGCTCGCGGACGCGATCGTCGACCTCGTGTCCACCGGCGGCACCTTGCGGGCGAACAACCTGCAGGCGGTCGAGGAGATCCTGCCGGTCAGCGCGCGGCTGGTGGTCAACCAGGCAGCCTACAAGCTCAAGCGCGCGGCCATCCAGCCGCTGCTTACCGCGTTCGAACGCGCGCTCGCGCGGGCGGCGTGATGAAACTGCGCCGCCTGTCCACCCGCGAGGCGGGTTTCGACGCCGCGCTCGGCGCGTTGCTCGCTTTCGAGTCCGCGCAGGATCCGCGGGTCGATACCGTAGTCGCGGACATCCTGGCGGACGTCAAGGTGCGCGGGGACGCAGCCGTGCTGGAGTACACGCGGCGTTTCGACCGTGTCGAGGCGACGAGTGTGCGCGATCTCGAACTCACGCGCGCGGCGATGCAGCGCGCGCTCGACGGCCTCGACCCGGCGGCGCGTGCGGCGCTGCAAACCGCGGCGGACCGCGTGCGTGCGTACCACGAACGCCAGAAGAGCGTTTCCTGGGATTACGCCGAAGCGGACGGCACGCGCCTCGGCCAGCAGATCACACCACTCGACCGCGTCGGTATTTACGTGCCCGGTGGCAAGGCCGCGTATCCCTCGTCAGTGCTGATGAATGCCCTGCCCGCGCGGGTGGCCGGTGTTGGCGAAGTGATCATGGTGGTGCCCACGCCCGGCGGTGAGCAGCACCCGCTCGTGCTGGCGGCCGCGGCGCTGGCCGGCGTGGACCGCGTGTTCACGATCGGCGGCGCGCAGGCGGTGGGCGCACTTGCCTATGGGACGCAAACCATTCCCTCCGTCGACAAGATCGTGGGACCCGGCAACGCTTACGTCGCCGCCGCCAAGCGCCGCGTGTTCGGCGTGGTCGGTATCGACATGGTGGCTGGCCCGTCCGAGATCCTCGTGCTGTGCGACGGCGGTACCGATCCGGACTGGATCGCCATGGATCTGTTTTCCCAAGCCGAGCACGACGAGATCGCGCAGGCGATTCTGCTGTGTCCCGACGCGGCGTTCATCGAGAAGGTAGAGCAGTCGATCGCGAAACTGCTGCCCACGATGCCGCGCCGCGCGGTGATTGAGGCGTCCCTGTCCGCGCGCGGCGCCCTGATTGAAACGCGCGACCTCGACGAAGCCTGCGCGCTCGCCAACCGCATCGCCCCGGAGCACCTGGAGCTGTCGGTGGCGAACGCCCGCGACTGGCTACCCAAGCTGAAGCACGCCGGCGCGATCTTCCTCGGCCGCTACACGTCGGAGTCGCTGGGTGACTACTGCGCGGGGCCAAATCACGTGCTGCCGACCTCGCGCACCGCGCGGTTTTCCTCACCGCTGGGCGTCTACGATTTCCAGAAACGCTCGAGCGTGATCGAGGTGTCGGCCGCCGGCGCCCGTACGCTGGGCGCAGTGGCGGCCGTACTCGCGCGCGGCGAAGGCCTGGCGGCGCACGCGCAGGCGGCTGAACTCAGGATGAAATAGCCAGAACGCCCAGGAGATGCGAGAGACGAGATACGAATAGTCGTGGCAGCCGGACCTTGTTTTCACTTCTATCTTCTCTCGTCTATCGCCTCTCGCTTTTTTGTTTTTCTGGCGGTCTTGGCGGCAAATCAATCATGGCCAACTCTCCCAAAGACATCATCCGCGACGACATCCGCGCGCTGGCGGCGTACCACGTCCAGGACGCCGCGGGCATGGTCAAGCTCGACGCGATGGAGAATCCCTACCCGCTGCCGCCGGCGCTGGCCGCCGAGGTCGCCGCCCTGGTCGCGTCCGCGCCGGTCAACCGCTATCCGGATCCGCGCTCGCCGGCGCTGAAGGCGCGGCTGCGCGAGGCCATGCAGATTCCCGCCGGCATGGACATCGTGCTGGGCAACGGGTCCGACGAACTGATCCAGATGCTGGCGCTCGCCGTGGCGAAGCCCGGTGCTGCGATCCTCGGCGTCGAGCCCTCCTTCGTCATGTTCCGCATGATCGCGACCTTCTGCGGACTGCGTTACGTGGGCGTACCGCTGAAGGCGGACTTCAGCCTCGATACCGAGGCCGTGCTCGCCGCCATGGCGCACGAGCAGCCCGCGCTGACTTTCCTGGCCTATCCAAACAATCCGACCGGCAACCTGTTCGACGCGGAAGCGCTCGAGCGGGTCGTCGCCGCGGCGCCCGGACTGGTGGTGGTGGACGAGGCCTACACCGCCTTTGCTTCGCGCTCTTTCCTGCCGGCGCTTGCGACTTATCCGCACCTGCTGATCATGCGCACCCTGTCCAAGCTCGGGCTGGCAGGCTTGCGGCTGGGACTGCTCGCCGGGCGCGCCGAATGGACGCAGGAGCTGGAGAAAGTGCGGCTTCCGTATAATGTGAATGTGTTGACGCAACTGGTGGCAGAAAAAGTGCTTTCGCAGGCGCCCGCGCTTGCCGCGCAGGCGCGGACGCTCGTTGCCGAGCGCGCGCGGCTCACCGCGTCGCTGGCGACAATGCCGGGCGTGACGGTGTTCCCGAGCGATGCCAATTTCCTCCTGTTCCGCGTGCCGCAGGCGAAACGGGTGTTCGAGGGATTGAAGGCGCGGCGCGTGCTGATCAAGAACCTCGACGGCGCGCATCCGCTGCTGGCGGACTGCCTGCGGGTGACCGTCGGCACGCCGCAGGAAAACGATGCATTCACCGGCGCCTTGCGCCAGACGCTGACCGAATCTAACGGAAACTAGCCGTGGCCCGAATCGCCAAAGTCGAACGCAACACCAACGAAACGCAGATCGCGGTCAGCCTCGATCTCGACGGCAGCGGCCGCACCAACATCGTGACCGGCGTGCCTTTCCTTGACCACATGCTGGATCAGGTCGGACGCCACGGCGCCTTCGATCTGGACGTCACCGCCAAGGGCGACCTGCACATCGACGCCCACCACACGGTGGAGGATGTCGGCATCACGCTGGGCCAGGCGTTCACCAAGGCGCTCGGCGACAAGAAGGGCATCCGCCGCTACGGCCATGCCTATGTGCCCCTTGACGAGGCCTTGTCGCGCGTGGTGGTGGACTGCTCGGGTCGGCCGGGCATCGAGTTCCACATTCCTTTCACGCGCGCGCGCATCGGCGAGTTCGACGTCGATCTCGTGCACGAGTTTTTCCAGGGCTTCGTCAACCACGCGATGGTGACGCTGCACGTGGACAGCCTGCGCGGGGACAACGCGCACCACCAGGCCGAAACGGCCTTCAAGGCTTTCGGACGCGCCCTGCGCATGGCGGTCGAAGCCGATCCGCGCGCAGCCGGCCAGTTGCCCTCGACCAAGGGAGCGCTCTGAGGAAATCGTGAATCGGGAAGGCTGAATGGGTTTCCCCCATTTCCCATTTCCCGTTCCCCATTTCCGGGGTTCGCATGGCTGACATCGTTGTCGTCGATTACGGAATGGGCAACCTGCGCTCGGTCGCCAAGGCGCTTGAGCGCGTAGCACCCGGCCGCCGTGTCGTCGTCAGTGACGACCCCGCCGCGATCGTCGCGGCCGAACGCGTCGTGGTGCCCGGCCAGGGCGCGATGCCCGACTGCATGAAAGCGCTCGATGCGCGCGGTCTGCGCGCCGCCGTCGTCGAGGCCGCGCGCAGCAAACCCTGGCTCGGCCTGTGCCTCGGGCTGCAGATGCTGTTCGAGCGCAGCGAGGAAGGCGACACGCCCGGACTCGGGGTGCTGCCCGGCGCCGTGCTGCGCTTCCCGCGCGAGCGGATGGTCGATACCGCCGGCCAGCGCCTGAAGGTGCCGCACATGGGCTGGAACCGCGTTCGACAGACGGCCAGCCACCCGTTGTGGGAAGGCATCCCGGATGGCGAGCGCTTCTATTTTGTGCACAGCTACTACGCGCAGCCCGCGGACGGTGCAAACCGTGAACTGACGGCCGGTGTAAGCGCCTACCCATTCGAATTCACGTGCGCGGTGGCACGCGAGCGCCTATTCGCGGTGCAGTTTCATCCGGAGAAAAGCCAGGCGGCAGGATTGCGGCTGCTGACCAATTTCGTGGGCTGGAATCCGGCGTGATGGACACGGGTGCGGCTGGCTTGTGCGGCGATGGCGTGTGCTATGATCATTTCGCGTTTTCCTTCCGCCACCCTCTGCACACTGCCGCGCGCATTTTCGCTGCCCCCTCCGTCCGGTTCACCTGATCCCGACGCCGCCCGATGCTGATCATTCCCGCGATAGACCTGAAGGACGGCAAGTGCGTTCGCCTCAAGCAGGGCGAGATGGCCGATGCCACCGTGTTTTCCGAAGATCCGGCCGCGATCGCCGTGCGCTGGGTCGAGCAGGGCGCGCGGCGCCTGCACGTCGTTGACCTCAACGGTGCTGCGGCCGGCAAACCCAGGAACGAACCGGCGATCAAGGCCATCCTTAAGGCGGTGGATGGCCGGATTCCCGTGCAACTCGGCGGCGGCATCCGCGACCTGGACACCATCGAGCGTTACTTGGACTCAGGTATCACCACCGTCATCATCGGCACCGCGGCGGTCAAGACGCCGGGCTTCCTGCAGGAGGCCTGCACCGCCTTTACCGGCCACGTCATGGTGTCGCTCGATGCCAAGGGTGGCAAGGTGGCGGTGGACGGCTGGTCGAAGATGACCGGCCACGACGTGCTGGACCTCGCGAAGAAATTCGAGGACTACGGCGTGGAAGCCGTGATCTACACCGACATCGGACGCGACGGCATGCTCAACGGCGTCAACATCGAGGCCACGGCCGCTCTCGCCCGGCACCTGTCCGTGCCGGTGATCGCCAGCGGCGGCCTGACGAACCTCGACGACGTGAAGGCGCTGTGCAAGGCCGAGTCCGATGGCATCACTGCCGCCATCACCGGCCGCGCAATCTACGAGGGCACGCTCGATTTCGCGGCCGCGCAAAAGCTCGCGGACAAGTTGAGTAAAAAGGACTGAGGACTCGGGACTGAGGACTGAGAGGAAACCAGCGCTCTCCCTGACCCCTCGCCCGCAGCTCGGTTGCCCTGCGTCCTCTGCACTTAGTCCTCATCTCTGTCTTTTATGGCTCTCGCCAAACGCGTCATCCCCTGCCTTGATGTCACCGCCGGACGGGTGGTGAAGGGCATCAACTTCATGGGTCTGCGCGACGCCGGTGATCCGGTCGAAGTCGCGCGCCGCTACGACGAGCAGGGCGCCGACGAACTGACCTTTCTCGACATCACCGCCTCCAGCGACGCGCGCGAGACCATCATCCCGGTGGTCGAGGCGGTCGCTGAGCAGGTGTTCATCCCGCTGACGGTCGGCGGTGGCGTGCGGTCGGTGGCTGACGTACGGCGCCTCCTCAATGCTGGCGCGGACAAGGTCAGCATCAACACGGCGGCCGTGCAGAACCCGGCGCTGGTCGAAGAAGCCTCTGGCTGGGTCGGCTCGCAGTGCATCGTGGTCGCCATCGACGCGAAACGCGTGCCGGGCGCCGATCCCGTGCGCTGGGAAGTGTTCACGCACGGCGGCCGCAAGGCGACGGGGCTGGATGCGCTCGAGTGGGGGCGGCGCATGCAGGCCGCCGGCGCCGGCGAAATCCTGCTCACCAGCATGGACCGTGACGGCACCCGGCTGGGCTTCGATCTGGAACTCACCCGCGCATTTTCCGACGCGCTCGACATCCCGATCGTTGCCAGCGGCGGCGTTGGTACACTTGCGCATCTCGCCGATGGCGTGATCGAAGGGCGTGCCGACGCGGTGCTGGCCGCCAGCATCTTCCATTACGGCGAGCACACGGTGGCCGAGGCGAAAAAACTCATGGCGGCACGCGGCATCGAGGTGCGGTAGGCTAGAGCCTGTTATGGACCTGAACGCGTGCAGCGAACGTGGGAATAGGGATTCAGTGCTAGGAGCCGATCGCGCCGCAGTGCCAGTCACTGTAAGCGTGAGGCGACAACGCAATGGGCCCCTAGTGCCGCGTTCCCTTCGGGTTGAGCCAAAAAGGCCCGTCTGCGTCGTTGCTCCTCGGGATGAGGGTCACTGCGGCCTCGTCGCGCCTAGCAGCCGAGCCCTTTTGGCTCAACGCCGCGCACGTTTAGTTCCATAACAGGCTCTGGCCGCATGAGCGAAGCGTGGCTGGATGAGGTGAAGTGGTCGGCCGACGGGCTGGTGCCGGCCATTGCGCAGAATGCCGGCTCGGGCCGTGTGCTGACGCTTGCCTGGATGAACCGTGACGCGCTGGCGCACACGGCCGCCACCGGCGAAGCGCATTACTGGTCGCGCTCCCGCAGGAAACTCTGGCGCAAGGGCGAGGAATCCGGCCACGTCCAGAAAGTAAAGGCGATCCGGCTCGACTGCGACAACGACGCCATCCTGCTCGAGATCGAGCAGGTCGGCGGCATCGCCTGTCACACCGGACGCGAGCGCTGTTTTTTCCAGGTGCTGGAGAACGGGCGCTGGAAAGCGGTGGAGCCCGTGCTGAAGGACCCGAAGGAGATCTACCGATAATGGACGCCAACATCCTGAACCGCCTTTCGGAGACCATTGCCGCGCGCGCGAAAGCCGACCCGGCAGAGTCCTACGTGGCGGCGCTGTTCGCCAAGGGCGACGACGCGATCCTGAAAAAAGTGGTCGAGGAGGCCGCGGAAACGCTGCTGGCGGCGAAAGACGGCGATCGGCTGCACCTGGTGCGCGAAGTCGCCGACGTCTGGTTCCACACCCTGGTGCTGCTTGCCCGCCACGGCCTCGCGGCGTCGGACGTGCTCGCGGAACTGCAGCGGCGGGAAGGCATCTCAGGAGTGTCGGAGAAGGCGTCGCGCCGGCCGTGAGCCGGCATTCAAGCCGAAGCGGTATGGTAAGGTACTGATTCCTTAGCAATCCTCAACGCAATTCCTCTTTAAAAGGAGGCAGCCATGGGCTCCTTCAGCATCTGGCACTGGTTGATCGTCCTGGTCGTCGTCATTCTGGTGTTCGGCACCAAGAAGCTCGGCAACATCGGCAGCGACCTCGGCAAAGCCATGAAAGGCTTCAAGGACGGGATGAAGAGCGACAACGCCGCCGAAGGCAAACCCGAGATCGGCGCGTCCGGCCAGGTCATCGAGGGCGAGGCGAAGAAGGAAACGACCAAGTCGTGAAGGCATCACGACGCGGTCGGGACCAGAGAGGCGATAGACGATAGACGATAGACGAAAGAGATTCGCGCCACGCCTGGCGTCGCAGCCTCTGCGTCTTTCTTCTCTCGCGCGGCTCCCATGTTCGACATCGGTTTTTCCGAACTGCTGCTCATCGCCGTCGTCGCGCTGATCGTGATCGGCCCCGAACGGCTGCCCAAGGTGGCGCGTACGCTGGGCGCGATGCTGGGCCGCATGCAGCGCTACGTGAACGACGTCAAGGCCGACATTCAGCGCGAAATGGAACTCGACGAGTTGAAGAAGCTGCAGTCCAGCGTCGAGGACACGGCGCGTTCCATCGAGACCTCCGTCTCGCAAGAGCTGTCGGCCGCCGAGAACGAGGTCAAAGGCGTCCAGCAGGCGGTGAGCGAAACGGTCGTCACGGCGCAGGCGCCCGTGGCCCCGGAGGCCTTGCCGGCCACGCCGCCAGCGGGACGCCAGGCCTGAACCGGGCCCCGGTCGCATCACCGCCCGCCCCCTGCCGATGATCGAACAGGACACCTTCATTTCGCATCTGGTCGAGTTGCGCGACCGCCTGCTGCGCGTGGTCGTCGCCATCCTGCTGGTCACCGCGGTGCTGTCGGTGTGGCCCGGCATCGGCGGCGTCTACGACCTGCTGGCCCAGCCGATGATGCAGTCGCTGCCCGAGGGCACGCGGATGATCGCGACGGGCGTGGTGTCGCCCATCCTCGTGCCGCTGAAGGTCACGATTCTGGCGGCATTCGTGATCACCCTGCCGTACGTGTTGTACCAGGCGTGGGCTTTCATCGCCCCCGGGCTCTACGCGCACGAGAAACGCATTGCGTTTCCGCTGATCATCGGCAGCACGCTGCTGTTTTTCCTCGGCATCGCCTATTGCTACTTCGTGGTGTTCGGGCTCATCTTCCGCGCCATCCACGGGCTGGCCCCGCAGGCGATCACGCCGGCGCCGGACGTCGAGGCCTACCTCAATTTCGTGATCACGATGTTCCTCGCCTTCGGCATCACCTTCCAGATTCCGGTGGCCCAGGCGGTGCTCGTGCGCGCGGGGGTGGTGACCGTCGAGAAACTGAAGGACATCCGCGCCTACGTGATCGTCGGCGCCTTCGTGGTATCCGCGGTCGTCACGCCGCCTGACGTGCTCTCGCAACTGCTGCTCGCGATCCCGATGTGCGTGCTGTACGAAGCAGGCCTGTGGATAGTCCGTTTGATTCCGACCCGGCGCGAGCCGGTGGACGGGGCGCCGGTGCCGGACCGCGAGGGTTAGTCCATGGCGGCTGCGCGACGGCGGCGGCTTGGGCTGAAGCCTTACGATTTACGACCGCGGCTTGGGCCGAAACCTTACGACCGCGGCTTGGGCCGCGGTGCCACCGGGACTTTGAGGGCGATTTCGTTCTTCCCGCGTTGGAGTTTCAGCGTGGCAGGGTCGCCGGGCTTGAGCGTCGAGATGATCCTGAGCGCCGTGGCCTGGCCGTCAATCGCCTGGTCGTTGACGGAGAGCAGTACGTCGCCGGGTTGCAGGCCGGCCTTGTCCGCTGGCGCGCCGCCGATCACGTCGGTGACCAGCGCGCCGCGCACGGTGCCCAGACTGAGCGAGCGCGCGAGTTCGGGCGTCAGGTCCTGCACGCCGATGCCGACCCAGCCGCGGGTGACAGAACCCTTTTCGACGATCTGTTGCAGCACGTCGCGCGCCGTGGCGGCGGGGATCGCAAAGCCGATGCCCTGATTGCCGCCCGACTGCGTGAAGATGGCGGTGTTGATGCCGACCAGGTTGCCGGCGGCATCGACCAGGGCGCCGCCGGAGTTGCCCGGGTTGATTGCCGCGTCCGTCTGGATGAGGTCCTCGTAGACGTTGAGGCGGGGATGCCGCCCGAGCGCGCTCACGATGCCGGCGGTGACGGTCTGGCCGACGGCGAAGGGGTTGCCGATCGCCAGGACCACGTCGCCGACCCGCAGGGCGCCGGAATTGCCGAATGCGATCGTCGGCAGGTTGGGGAGGTCAAGTTTGAGCACCGCGAGGTCCGTATCCGGGTCTTTGCCGACGATCTGCGCGCGCGCCTTGCGGCCGTCGGGCAGGGCGACGTCGATTTCGGTGGCACCGTCGATGACGTGGTTGTTGGTGATGACGTAGCCCTTGGTACTGACGATCACGCCGGAACCCAGATTGGGCACGCGCTGGGTCTGCGCCTCCTCGCCGCCGAAAAAGTAGCGGAACACCGGGTCATCCATGTAAGGATGTCGCTGCCGCTTGACCTCTTTCGCGGTGAAGATGTTGACGACGGCCGGCATGGCGCGCTGGGCCGCGTCGGCGAACGATGCGTTTTTAATCCCCGGGCCCGGCAGGGTCGCCTCGCGAACGGTCACGACATCGGTGCGCAGGAAGCCGGCGGTGCCCGGCAGCAGGTCGGGACGCAGCGTGTTGACCACGAACAGGACCGCCAGCGAAATCGTCACGGCCTGCGAAAAAATCTGCCAGAAGCGGCGCATCGGCGTGGGGAGGAGATGAAGGGGAGGGGGCGTTAGAATCGCGGCCGGAGGTTGCCGCCCATGACCATGCTCGCCAGAACCGAACTCGAAACCTACCTGGCCGCATATCTCGATGTGGCGCGGTTCCGCGATTATTGCCCAAACGGATTGCAGGTGGAAGGACGCGCCCGCGTGGCGCGGATCGTGACCGGCGTGACGGCATCGCTGGCGCTGATCGAGCGGGCGATCGCGCTGGAGGCGGACGCTGTACTGGTCCACCACGGCTGGTTCTGGCGGGGCGAGGATGCGCGGCTCACCGGTCCTCGCCGTGCGCGCGCCGCGGCCCTGCTCGCGCACGACGTGAGCCTGTTCGCCTATCACCTGCCGCTCGACGCGCACGCCGACGTCGGCAACAACGCGCAGCTCGCGCGCCGACTCGACCTCCGGCCCGAGGGGTGCTTCGGCGAGCAGGACCTCGGCGTGGTGGGCACGCCGGCGGCGCCGACCACGCTGGCCGTGTTCGCGGCGCAGGTCGGCGAACGCCTTGGGCGCGCGCCGCTGGTGATCGGCGAATCCGCACGGCCGGTGAACCGGATCGCGTGGTGTACCGGCGCGGCCCAGGGCCTGATCGAGCAGGCTGCGGCCACCGGCGCTGACGTCTTCCTGACCGGCGAAGCCTCGGAGCAGACCGTGCATTTCGCGCGCGAGGCCGGTATCGCCTTCATCGCCGCCGGCCATCACGCGACAGAGCGCTACGGCATCGAAGCCCTGGGGCAGCACCTCGCAGCGCGCTTCAGTGTGACCCACGCTTTCGTCGATATCGACAACCCGGTATGACCCGAAATACTGTCGAAGCTGCTGATTCAGCGGGTTTTTTTGGTATGGGGGCTTAATTTTCGCGCGGCTTTTCGGTAAACTCGCGGTTATCGCGCGCAGCGGCCTTTCTTTTTTCTTCCTTCAGCTTGTTTTCGTTTGGCGCGCCCACTCGATATTTCGAACTTTCAGGGACGATTCATGGCGGACGACAATCAACCCAACCCCGGCCGGCGCAAGATGCTGACCCTGGTGACTTCGGTGGCCGGCGGCGTTGCCGCGGGCGCGGCGGCGGTGCCCTTCGTCACCAGTATGTGGCCGTCGTCGGCGGTGCTCGCCGCGGGCGCGCCGGTGGAAGCGGACATCTCCCAGCTGAAGCCCGGCGAGCAGATGACCATCGAATGGCGCGGCAAGCCCGTGTGGATCCTGTACCGCACGCCCGAGATGCTGGCCGCGGTGAAGAAGGACAACGACAAGGTTGCCGATCCGAACAGCAAGAACGCGGGTCAGCAGCCGTCCTACGCACAGAACGAGTTCCGCTCGATCAAGCCTCAGTACCTGGTGCTGGTGGGGATCTGCACGCACCTGGGGTGTTCACCCGTGGACCGGTTGGCCGCGGTACCGGAGCCGTTCGATCCGAACTGGCAGGGCGGGTTCTACTGCCCGTGCCACGGATCGCTGTTCGATCTCGCGGGCCGGGTCTTCAGGAACAAGCCGGCGCCCGACAACCTGGAAGTGCCGCCCTACAAGTTCCTGTCCGACACCCGCCTGCTGATCGGCGCCGACGAGAAAGCGTAACGCCATGGCCGCCACCGACAAGCAACCCGTCGTCGTCACCTCCGCCGGTCCGCTCAACGCCCCGGCCAGCGCTCTGCTGACCTGGGTCGACCAGCGCTTCCCCCTGATGGCGCTGTGGAAAGACCACCTCGCCGAGTACTACGCGCCGAAAAACTTCAATATCTTCTACTTCTTCGGCGCCCTTGCCATGCTGGTGCTGGTGAACCAGATCGTGACCGGCATCTTCCTGACCATGCATTACAAGCCGTCGGCGACGGAAGCATTTGCCTCGGTCGAGTACATCATGCGCGAGGTGTGGGGCGGGTGGCTCATCCGCTACATGCACTCCACGGGCGCGTCCGCGTTCTTCATCGTGGTCTACCTCCACATGCTGCGCGGCATGCTTTACGGCTCTTACCGCAAGCCGCGCGAGCTCGTGTGGCTGATCGGGATGGCGATTTTCCTGTGCCTGATGGCGGAGGCCTTCTTCGGCTACCTCCTGCCGTGGGGCCAGATGTCCTTCTGGGGCGCGCAGGTG
>CAZXNF010000023.1:0-16264 GCA_964641785.1 uncultured Streptomycetaceae bacterium
GTCCGGATCACCACCCACTCTCTGGACCTCGGCCGCAGCGAGAACATCGACCGGCTTGCCGACGCCTGCAAGGACGTCGACATCCTCATCAACAACGCCGGCGCGGTCCCCACCGGCGGTCTGCTCGACGTCGATGAAGCCCGCTGGCGCGAGGGCTGGGATCTGAAGGTCTTCGGCACCATCAATCTGACCCGGCGCCTTTACGCCCCCATGCGCGAACGGCGCCGCGGCGTCATCATCAACGTGATCGGCGTGTCCGGCGAACGCATGCGCGGCAACTACCTCGCCGGCTCCAGCGGCAACGCCGCACTGATGGCGTTCTCCCGCGCGCTGGGCGGCGAAAGCGTGGATTTCGGCGTGCGCGTCGTCGGCGTCAATCCGGGAC
The DNA here is from genome assembly GCA_964641785.1 of uncultured Streptomycetaceae bacterium. Taxonomy (GTDB): domain Bacteria; phylum Pseudomonadota; class Gammaproteobacteria; order Burkholderiales; family SG8-41; genus CAZXNF01. The sequence goes on from CAZXNF010000023.1 coordinate 386, forward strand.
AGGTCGATACCGACCGCTCGCGCTCGCGCTACGAAGCACGGGCGCACAAGGAACTTGGCGACGCAGAGCGCTGGCGGGAACTGATTCCGCACCCGCCGCTGGGCCGGCTCGCGCGCCCGGACGAAATCGCGGACACCGTCTTGTACCTCGCGTCGGCCCGCGCCTCCTACATCAGCGGCACCATCGTCACCGTCGACGGCGGGCGCGCCGTGCGCAACCGGGATTGAGTGTAATTAGTCTCCCTCCCCCACGCTACGCGCAAGGGAGGGAGTGCAATACCTCTGGCTTCAAGGTGGCGCCAAGGGGACTGAGCGGCATTTTCGGAGATTCGCATTGGACGCTTTTCTGCAACGACCTGACGGCTGCAAACTGTTCTACGCGGTGGACAACTGCACCGATCCATGGACGACGGCACCGACCGTGCTGTTCGTGCACGGACTCGCCGAAAGCACCGAAGCCTGGCGCGCCTGGGTGCCGCATTTCGCCCGCCGCTACCGCGTCGTCCGCGTGGACCTGCGCGGCTTCGGGCGCTCCACGCCCATGCCCGCGGAATTCGTATGGTCGATGGGCGTGCTGATTGACGATCTCGTAGCGCTGATCCGTCACCTCGGCGGCGGCCCCGTGCACCTCGTCGGCGCCAAGAGCGGCGGCTCGATGACGCTCAAGCTCGCTGCCGACCATCCCGAACTCGTGAAAACGCTGACCGGCGTGACGCCACCCGTCGTCGGGCCCGCCGGTGCGGTCGACTGGCGCAAGTACCTGCTCGACCACAGCATGCTGGAGTGGGCGGAAATGACGATGAAGGGCCGGCTCGGCTCGAAGGCAAGCGCGGTGGAAATGAACTGGTGGGTCCACCATATTCAGAGCAGGACGCCGGTGTCGACGATGCTGGGCTACCTGCAGTGGGTACCGGGCATGGACATCCGCGCCGACCTCGAAAACATCGCCTGTCCGACGCTGATCATCAACACCACCGGCAGCAGCATGCGCCCCGCCGACACTTACAAGGACTGGCAGCCGCGCATCCGCGATTCGCGTCTGCTCACGATCGACGGCGATGCGTGGCATGCGGCCGGCGCTTACCCCGATCGCTGCGCGCAGGAAACGCTGGCGTTCATCGACAGCCATGCGCACGCCTGATCCCGTGCGCGGCCTGCTGACCGTGCTGGCGTGCACGCTCGCCGTCGCATGCACGGCGCACGCCCAGACCTATCCCAACCGGCCGCTGCGCATCGTCGCGCCCTTCCCGCCCGCCAGCGTGACCGACATCCTCGCGCGCCCGCTCGGCCAGAAACTGACCGAGGCGTGGGGCCAGCCGGTGGTCATCGAGAACCGCGCCGGCGCAGGCGGCGCCATCGGCGCGGAGTTCGTGGCGAAAGCGCCGCCGGACGGCTACACGCTCCTGATGGGCACCAACGGCACCAACGCCATCAACGCGAGCCTGTATCGGCGGCTGGGCTACGACCCTCTGAAGGATTTCGCCCCCGTGACGCTGATCGCCACCAGCTACCTGCTGCTGGTCGTGCATCCCTCGCTGCCGGTGCGCTCCGTGCGGGAACTCATCGCGCTGGCGAAGGCGCGGCCCGGCCAACTCAGCTTCGGTTCCGGCGGCAGCGGCACCACACCGCATCTCGCGGGCGAACTGTTCAAGACCATGACCGGTGTCAGCATGGTGCACGTGCCGTACAAGGGCAGCCCGCAGTCCACGACCGACCTGCTCGCCGGCCGTATCGAGATGACCTTCTCCAACGCGGCGGCCACGCTGCCCTTCATCCGCGCTGGCCGGTTGCGGGTCCTCGGCATCAGTTCCGCGCAGCGCGATCCGGCGCTGCCCGACGTGCCCACCATCGCGGAATCGGGCGTGCCCGGCTTCGCCGCGGAACCGTGGTTCGCGGTGTTCGCACCGGCCGGGACGCCGCGCGAGATCGTGCAGCGCCTCAACTTGGAAATCGTACGCATCGCCGCCCTGCCCGAGGTGCGCCAGCACTACGCGAACCTCGGCCTCAACGCGAGCACCAATACGCCCGAGCAACTCGCGGCCTACGTGACCGCCGAGACCGCCAAGTGGGCGAAAGTGATCAAGGCTGTGGGCGCCAGTGCGGACTGACGCGATGGCGACCTTCCGCACACCACGATGGGTGCTGGCCGCCTGCGCCTGCCTCGCCGTGTCCGGTGCGCTGGCGGCCGACACCTACCCTTCGCGCCCTATCCGCATCGTCGTTCCGTACCCGGCAGGCGGCCCGATCGACATCACGGCGCGCGTCATCGGCCCGCGCCTCGCCGAGTCGCTCCGCCAACCCATCGTAATCGACAACCGCGGCGGCGCCGGCGGCACTATCGGCGCCGATCTCGTCGCCAAGTCCGCGCCCGACGGCTATACCCTGCTCGCATGCTCGACCGGCAACACCATCAACGCAAGTCTGGTGCCCAACCTGCCCTACGATTTCGTGCGCGACTTCGCGCCCGTCACCATGGTGGTCATCATTACCAGCATCCTGGTGGTCAATCCGGCCGTGCCCGCACGTTCGGTGCAGGAATTGATCGCGCTCGCGAAAGCGAAACCGGGCCAGCTTTCCTACGCCTCCACCGGCAACGGCACGCCGACGCATCTGGCGGCTGAGTTGTTCAAGACCATGGCCGGCGTGAACCTCCTGCACGTGCCATATAAAGGCGGCGCGCCCGCCGCGGTGGATCTGCTGGCCGGCCAGGTGCAGTTGTCCTTCATCAGCGCGCCGGCCGTGATGCCGCACGTGAAGTCGGGCCGCTTGCGCGCGCTGGCCGTCACCAACGCGAAACGCTCGCAGTTGCTGCCGGACCTGCCCACCATTGCCGAGTCCGGACTGCCGGGTTACGAATCCGAAGGCTGGCACGGGCTGTGCGCCCCGGCGCGCACGCCGCCGGCGGTCGTCGAGCGGCTGTACCGCGAAACCGCTGCCGCGCTGCAGATTGCGGACGTGACCGCGCTGCTGGCGAGTGGCGGCGCCGAATCCGCCGGCATGCCGCCCGCCCCCTTCGCCGCGCTCATCCGCAACGAAGTTTCGAAGTGGGCCAAAGTCGTCAAGACCACCGGCATGAAAATCGATTGACGGGTGCGGGCCCCGACACGCCCCGGTATAGTTCACCCCCCACCCGTTCTCTCAACCCTCCGCGCCATCAGGATCATCATGCCGAGCCTCAAGGAAAAATCCCCGCTGGGAATCTATATCGACCACCTGAACAAGGGTGAACTCGCCTATCAGGTCACCGAAACCGGCGAGGCCGTGTTCTATCCGCGCGTGATCGCGCCGAAGACCGGCAGCGCCAACCTGACTTGGAAGGTGTCCAAGGGCCTCGGCACCGTGCACGCGACCACCATGGTCTGCATCCAGAAGGACACGCCGCCGTACAACGTCGCGCTGATCGACGTCGATGAAGGCTTCCGCATGATGAGCCGGGTGGAGGACATCGAACCGATGCAGGTCAAGATCGGCATGCGGGTGAAGTTCCGCGTGCATCCGGGCACCGAAAAGGACTCGCCCTATCCCGTGTTCACCACCCTCACTCCCGACCTCTCTCCCAAGGGGAGAGAGGAAGGTCGAGCCTCCCTTCTCCCTCCGGGAGAAGGGTCGGGGATGAGGGATGGGAGGGCTCAATAAATGAGCAACCTTAAACGCGGTTCCGTGGCCATCGTCGGCGTCGCCGAGTCCGACCTTGGCCAGGTCGCCCAGCACACCAGCCCCGTCGACCTCATGGCGCAGAGCATTTACCTCGCGCTGGAGGACTGCGGCCTCAAGCTCCAGGACGTCGACGGCCTATTCTGCGCTACCTCGCAGTCGCGCATGTCCTCGCTCGCGCTCAAGGAATACCTGCGCATCGAGCCGTCCTATTCCGACAACACCGGCATCGGCGGCTCGTCGTTCATGTCGCACGTGGGGCATGCGTGGGCGGCGCTCGAAGCGGGCCTCTGCGAAGTCGCGGTGGTGACCTACGGCAGCACGCAGCGCACGGTCAGCCGCGCCGCCGCCAGCCCGCGCGAGTTCAACCCCTACGAAACGCCATACAAGCCCTTCCTGCCCTCCTCGGCTTACGCGCTCGCCGCGTCGCGCCACATGCATGAGTACGGCACCACCCGCGAGCAACTCGCCGAGGTCGCGGTGGCCGCCCGGAAATGGGCGCTGATGAACCCCGTGGCCTGGGAGAAGGAACCGCTGACGGTCGAGCAGGTGCTCAAAGCGCGCATGGTGTCCTACCCCTTCACGGTCCGCGACTGCTGCCTCGTCACCGACGGCGGCGGCGCGATCATCCTGACCACGGCGGCCCGCGCCAAGACGCTCAAGAAAAAGCCGGCCTACGTGCTGGGCGTCGGCGAAAGCCTGTCGCACAACATGATTTCCCAGATGGAGAAGCTGACCGTCACCGCCGCGGCCAAATCCGGCCCGCTCGCGTTCAAGCAGGCCGGCGTGAAGCCCGCTGATATCGACGCGGTGGAGCTCTACGACGCCTTCACCATCAACACCATCCTGTTCCTGGAAGACTTGGGCTTCTGCCCCAAAGGCGAAGGCGGCCGCTTTGTGTCCGGCGGCAACATCGCGCCGGGCGGCAAGCTGGCCGTCAACACCAACGGCGGCGGCCTGTCCTACTGCCATCCCGGCATGTACGGCCTATTCCTGCTGATCGAAGCCACGCGGCAGTTGCGCGGCGAGAGCGGGTCGCGCCAGATCAAGGACTGCGAACTCGCCGTAGCGCACGGGAACGGGGGCGTCCTGTCTTCCCAGGTCTCGGTGGTACTGGGCTCCGCAGCGACGGTGTAAGGCCCTGCATCCGGGCGCGACCAAGTTGCGTATCGGTAAAGGCGTGACGGCGGAACCCCTGCCGTCACGCCTGGTCTGACGACCGACAAGGAGCCACCATGACCCGCAGAGGATTCATCGGCATTGCCCTCGCCGCCTGGGCCGCGCGTTCGGCGCAAGCACAGGTCCGCACCCTGCCGACGCTGACCCAGCGCGACATCGAGCGGATGCAGAAGGACTGGAAGTCGTTGCTGGCGAAAGGCGCGGATGTCGCCGCCGACGCCACCCCGCTCAAGCTCGGCAAGGACGAGTGGAAGAAACGGCTGACGGGGGAGCAGTTCTACATCCTGCGCGAGGAAGGCACCGAGCGCGCCGGCACCAGCCCGCTCAACCAGGAAAAACGCCCGGGCGTGTTTGCGTGCCTGGGCTGCGGGCTGCCGCTGTTCACCTCGGAAATGAAGTACGAAAGCGGCACCGGCTGGCCGAGCTTTTTCACGACCATTCCGGGCGCCTTCGCGACCACCACGGACTACAGGCTGATTTACCCGCGCACCGAGTATCGCTGCGCGAAATGCGGCGGGCACCACGGCCACGTGTTCGAGGACGGCCCGCAGCCCACGCGCCAGCGCTGGTGCAACAACGGCATCGCGCTGCGCTTTATTCCGGCCAAGGGCTGAGCGCGCGGAGCGGAGGGGGAGGCTGCTTCCAGCGATGCCCCTCACCCCGGCCCTCTCCCCGAAGGAGAGGGTGAGAATAGCGCTCAATCGCTGATGCGATTGAGCGAATAATTGATGGAGCCGAGAAGAATAGCGCATTCCCGGGTATACCGGGGGCGCAGACCGCGGTGTATAGTCGTTTCCAACATGAAGCCGCACCGCAGACCGCCCTTCGCGATACGACTGGCCACCGTGGCCGATGCCTCGGTGATTGCCGCTATGTCTCGCGACCTGATCGAAACGGGTCTCGGCTGGGGCTGGCAGGCGGACCGCGTCATCCGCGCCATTCGCGCCCGCGATACCTGCGTCATCGTCACCGCCTCGGGCCAGCTCGCCACCGCCTTTGCCATCATGCAGTTCGGCGACACCCGCGCCCACCTCTCGCTCCTTGCCGTGGCGCCTGGGCTGCAGCGGCGCGGCATCGGCCGCCGCATGATGGGGTGGCTGGAAGAATCCGCGCTGACGGCCGGCATCACCACGGTCGCGCTCGAACTGCGGCAGAACAACGAGGCTGCCCGCAGCTTCTACCGCGCGCTGGGCTACAGCGACGTGGCCTGCATCCCCGGCTATTACCGCGGGGTCGAAACGGCGCTCAGGATGGAGCGGGATATTCGGCGGGCTACCGCCGGCGACATCGGCTAGCCCTTAAAGCTTGTTGGCCGCCAAAATCTCGACACCCCCTCGAGGGGTACGCAAAGGACACTAAGAAAATAGGTCCAGGGCACAAGGATAACTTTGCGCTGTGCGGTCGGCCCATGTTGAGCGTTAGGCCGAGGTGTTCACTTTATCCGATGAGGTTCTCAGTCGGCCTTGAACCGGTTGTCAGGCCCCGACCACACCACGCTCAGCACCCGCCCAAGGCTTGATATGGCTGATCGTCCGGCCCGCTTCCGCTTCCGCTTGCGCGCGCTCGATGTCGTAGTTTGATTGCAGGTTGATCCAGCTGCGCACATCCGTATTGAAGAACCGCGCCAACCGCAGCGCCGTATCCGCCGTGATGCCGCGCCGCTCGCGCACGATCTCATTGATGCGCGCGGGGGTAACGCCCACCGCGCGGGCCAGTGCATTGCTGGAAAGACCCAGCGGAATCATAAATTCCTCGCGGAGGATTTCGCCGGGGTGAATGGGTTTCAGTTTCTTGGCCATGGTCATATCGCTCAGTGGTAGTCCACGATCTCGACATTTTTAGGGCCATCCGGGGTCCACACAAAGCACACCCGGAACTGATCGTTGATGCGGATGCTGTGCTGTCCTTTGCGGCTGCCTTTCAGCGCTTCAAGTCGGTTACCCGGCGGCACGCGCAAAAAAAATCCAGCGCTGCCGCCGCATTCAACTGCACCAGCTTGCGCCGCGCCACTGCCTCAATGTTGACGAAGCGTTTCACCCGCACTGAGCTTCTCCCGACATTTCGTCTTCCAAGTGGAGGGGTTGAACCTTACCGGACTGGAAGGAGAAGACGATGTTCAAGATTCCGCAGCAGGACTATACGGCGAAGTTCAAGCACGGAGCGGTAGCACGGGTCAACGGTGGGCAGGCGGTGGGCGCGATGACCAAGGATCTGGTGCTGGTTGAGCGGACGCTGCGCCACTGAGTGAAGCCCACCAAGGCGGGCCAGCTCGCAACCGCCTTCGCCATCATGCAGTCCGGCGACACCCGCGCCCACCTCTCGCTCCTTGCCTTGGCGCCCGGCCTGCGGCGGCGCGGCATCGGCCGCCGCGCGATGACCGGGCTGGAAGAATCCGCGCTGACGGCCGGCATCACCACGGTCGCGCTCGAACTGCGGCAACAACGAGGCTGCACGCAGCTTCTACCGCGCGCTGGGCTACAGCGATGTGGCCTGCATCCCCGGCTACTGTCGCGGGGTCGAGACGGCGCTCAGGATGGAGCGGGACATCGGGCGGGCCACGGCGGGCGACATCGGCTGACACTCGGCCGGTTGGCCGCCAAGGTTCTTTCCAGTACGCCCATAGTTGGACTCCGTTTACACGGGCATTGCGCCAGGAACAAAGTATCGGGAAAGGCGATAATTGACATATATCGGTAAAGACGATATATTACGCTTATCGTCATAACCGATAAATTAACGATGCGCCAAATCCTGAGCCACAGCACACAACTTGGACAGATTCTCGCGAGCCGCAGGAAGGCTCTTAAACTCTCGCAGCAAGCGCTCGCCGCAAAATTAACCATCAGTCAGAACCGCCTGTCGGAGATCGAAACCAACCCCGGCACTCTCACAGTTGAGCGCCTGCTGGACCTCTGCAATCTCCTGGGCTTGGAGTTGGTTATCCAAAACAGGCCCACGGCGCAACGTCCGTCTAAAACGGAGTGGTAAGCCATGGGCCGAAAATCCCGCGCGCGCGCGCTCTCGGTCTGGATCAATGGCCAACGTGCCGGCGAGTGGCGAATCCCAGCCCGGGGCGACATCGAACTCCAATATGACCAGAATTGGGTTGAATCAGAGAACGGACGCCCGCTGTCGCTGTCATTGCCGTTCAGCTTCGATAAGGCCTCCATCAAGGGAAAATCGGTCGAATACTACTTCGACAACCTGCTCCCGGACAGCGAACCGATTCGAAAACGCCTGCAGGATCGTTTTCACACAGCATCGCGCAATACATTCGAACTCCTCGCGGCGATCGGACGCGATTGCGTAGGTGCGGTTCAGTTGCTCGCCCCCGGCGAACAGCCGCAAGACGTTCGCACGATTAACGCTAAATCCCTGACGGACGCGGAGATCGAGAGGGCTTTAATTCAAACCGTAGCGCCTCGGTCATTCGCAGCACCTCCTGCGGAAGATGATCTTCGAATATCGATCGCAGGTGCCCAGGAAAAAACCGCTTTACTGTGGCACAAGGGTCGATGGTGCCGGCCATCAGGCTCAACGCCTACAACACACATATTCAAATTGCCGCTGGGTCTTGTGGGCAACATGCAAGCCGACATGACGAGCTCGGTGGAAAACGAATGGCTATGCGCGAAGATACTGGCCGCCTATGGCTTGCCGGTGGCTCGCTGCGAAATCGGTCAATTCGGTTCCCAAAAAGCACTCGTGGTCGAACGCTTTGACCGGGTTCTGCATTCGAGCGGGAAATACTGGCTGCGCCTCGTACAAGAAGATTTTTGCCAGGCTACCGCGACGCCTGCCTCGTTGAAGTACGAGCGTGACGGCGGACCCGGCATGCTCGACATCGCCAAAATACTAAGAGGCTCGGTCAACAGGGATAGTGATCTGGCGTGTTTGCTGAAAGCTCAACTCTTGTTTTGGATGCTGGCAGCGAGCGATGGACACGCAAAGAATTTCAGCATTCGCATCCTGAACCAGGGACGCTACCAGCTAACACCGCTCTACGATGTCCTTTCGATCTGGCCGATCATTGGCAATCGCGCCAAACAAATACCCTTGCACAACACCAGACTCGCGATGTCGATACGCGGTAAAAACAAGCATTACCTGAGGAAGGACATTCAGCGTAGGCATTTCAACGAAACCGCAGTTCGTTGTGGCGTCGGTGAGACGGCGGAACCTTTTATAAAGGAGATCCTTGCGGCAACCCCCGGGGTTATCGCGTCGATCCAGTCCGAAATACCCAAGGGTTTCCCGCAGCACCTGCTGGATTCTGTCTTGAAGGGCTTAGCGGATTCCGCCAAGCGGCTTGAAGCCATGCCTGCAATATGACCGTTAACATTGAGCCGAAATGCCGATGAGCTTCTCCCGAAGTTTCATCTTCCAAGTGGAGGGGTTGAGTCGAATGGCGCAATCCAGTTGGATAGTGAAACCGCGAATTGCATCGGTAAAAAGAAGGCGCCGGCGCTGAACTAGCGAACGAACAAGGCCACACCCTGCGCATCTGCTCGCAACGCTGTGGCCAGATAGGCAGCGATCCGGTCCATCATTGCCTCGAAGTCGGCACGCAGGGCGTACACGTGGTCTTCGCGCGCCATGCGGTAGCTGGCCTCGCCCTGACTTAGATCGAGATGGCAGCTCACGAAAGGTGCTTCCGTGTCATCGATGCACACCAACACGCCAGTCTGACGCCGAAGTTCGTCAAGTGTGGTCAGTAGTTCCATCGGGTAATCCGTTAAGCTAAGTAGGGTGCTGCAACAGTGCGTGAATCAGAGGATGGCTAGGGTGTAATAGCCACTTTCAGAACGCCGCCGCGCTGGCTGGCGAACAGGTCGTAGGCCTCCTCGATCTGGTCCAATTTGAAGCGATGCGTGACCAGCGAACCTAGATCCACACGGCCGGAAGCCACCACATTCATGAGTCTTCGCATCCGTTCTTTGCCGCCCGGGCAAAGCGTCGTCACGATCTTGTGATCACCAAGTCCTGCGGCAAAAGCATCGACGGGCAAAGACAATTTCCCTGAATAGACACCCAGACTGGAAAGCACCCCGCCCGGCTTGAGCACCCGCAGGCAGCTCTCGAAGGTTTGTTGGGTACCCAGGGCTTCAATCGCGACATCCACGCCGCGACCGTCCGTGAGTCGCATTATCTCGGCGACCGGATCAGCGTTCCTGTAATTGATCGTGATATCGGCGCCCATTCGTCTGGCCATTTCCAGGCGTTCTGGAATACCGTCCACGCCGATGATGCGGGTCGCGCCCTTGAGCTTTGCCCCGGCGGTTGCGCACAGCCCGATAGGTCCTTGCGCGAACACCGCCACCGTATCGCCGACCTTGATCTGCCCGTTTTCTGCTCCGCCGAAGCCCGTGCTCATGATATCCGGGCACATCAATACCTGTTCATCCGTGAGTCCGTCAGGCACAGGAGTGAGGTTCGCGGTGGCGTGAGGCACCAACAAATATTCGGCCTGCGCGCCATCGATGGTATTGCCGAAGCGCCAGCCGCCCATTGCTATGCCGCCGCATTGCGCCTGGTGGCCGTCAAGACAAGGGTGGCACTGGCCGCAAGGCGTGATCGCGCCGACGATGACGCGTTGCCCGATGGTGTATCCAGCGACACCCGGCCCTAAAGCCTCGATGACACCGACCGGCTCATGCCCGACGATAAGGCCCGGGACGACGGGGTACTCGCCTTTTAGGATATGAACGTCGGTGCCGCAAATGGTCGTCGTGGTTATGCGGATCAAGGCATCGCCGGGCCCTACGGTTGGCACAGGTTTCTCGTCGAGTACAATCCGTCCCGGTGCGACGAAAACGGCAGCTTTCATGTTGCGCATGGCACTTGCCTCCTAAAATGTGTTCGTCTTAAAGTTGTCTATTTTCGTCCGCGGCTATTTCGCTAACTGGCCGTTTTCCGCCCTGTCAGCGCACGAGCAGCACCGGCACGCTCGAGCGGTCCATAGCTCCGTTTGCGACGCTTCCCAAGAGCGCCCGCTCGACACCGCTGGATGCGCGCGCGCCGAGGACCAGGACATCTGCGCGATGATCGTCGGCTGCGCCCAGCACGTTTACGAGAGACGCACCGACTCGCACTTCGCGTTTTACCGCCCAGCCACAGCGAATCAGCTGAGGGACGGCTGCGTCAAGCGTTTCCTGCGCCTTCCGGTGCCGCTCTTCGTTCACGGCACTCGCTCCGCGCCGAATGTGTCCTCGCACCGAGGCGGGGAGGCGTGAAGCGGACGCCGGCACGGAAACCGGTTCGACGACGTTGACGAGTACGACACGACTGCCGGGCGTCGGCTCGAGCGAGCACAGGAAATCGAGCGCGCGTTTGGCGTTGGGACAGCCGTCGAATCCAAGCACAACGCGGCGCACCGCACGCGGTGCTTCGCGCACGACGAGCACGGGACACTTTGCCTGCGCGGCCACAGTGCGCGAAACGCTGCCTGCAAGCAGTCGCTGAAACGTGCCATGCCCGCGCCAACCCAACACGATAACGCTCGCGTTGAAGCGCCGCGCTTCCGCGAGGATCGCATCAACCGGACGCTCGTCCAGACTGATAATCTCGGCCTTGCCCCAGCGCGATGTAAGTACTCGGCGGGCGCTGTTCGCCGTCGCCTCGGCGATGGGCACAAGGCCTGCGCGAGCGTCGGCTGAAGCCCCGGTCAGCGAATCCGGGTGCGCGACTACGGCGCGCGCTCGCGCGGATGCAGACCATGGGAACTTGACTGCCGTCGCGAGCGCAGCCTGAGCCGACGGCGACCCGTCAGTCGCAATCAGGATCCGGTGTCGTTTCGAGATTGCCATGCCTTTTTTCCTTTAACCAAAGTAGCGACCTGGAGTGAGGTTCACTGGATTGTGTCCGTCGCCCCTTCAATCTAATCGGTCCGGGTGTGAGAGTTCTTGCGCACGGTGCCGATGACGATGTGGTCGCATCGCAGTTGCCGGGCTGACTCTGCGATCGAGCTTGCTCTTTTCCCAACCGTTACGTGCACCGCAAGGTGCACCGAAGGTGCACAGGCTTCGTCGAGCATCTGCCTGATCGGCCGCAACGCATTCTCCGACGCCTCGAGGTGCGCGTCGTTGACCGCCTTCCGGTCGAATCATCGGCTGACGTACCTGGAATAGGCCGGCTGCACGTTGAGCAGATGGAGTCGATCTCCGGGTTGCGCCGGAACTCGCGTGGACATGCCGCACGGCATGCAGGGAGTTGTTGGAGCCGTCGACGGGAACGAGCACTTTCAGCCTGGTGCCTTCTCCACTGGCACCGCGGGTGCACGCACGACGAGCACGGCTCCCCGGGCGTCGTGGATGATCTGCTGTGCGACGGAGCCAAGCAGCAGGCCTTCGGTGGCCGAGAGCCCGCGCGCGCCGACCACGATGCCGCGAGAGCCGAGCGCCTTGGTCCATTCGACGAGGCATGCTGCGGGTTCGCCCATCAGCACATGCAGCCGCCAGGCGAAGCCGCGCGAATCTAGCAGGGCACGGGCGTCCGCGGTTATGGCCAAGCCGCGGCGCGCAAGCTCCGTCTCGGCGGCTTCGAGGCTAAGCCAATGTTGTACGGTGCCGAGATCGAGCGTTCGCACGCCGCTCTCGAGCGCCAGCTGCAGGGCCTCGGCCAGCGCATGCATCGAATGGCCGGAGCCGTCGAGGGCGACGAACCAGCAATCCGCAGGTGGCGCGACGGGGCGCACGATGCTGGAGTCAAAGGTCAGCGCGATGCGCCGTCCATGCGCGTCGCGCCGCTCGCACGACGGCGCGGCAAGCCCGTCCGCATCTAGCTTCGGGGCCGCAGTTCTCGCTGGGGTTGACATGGCAGAGGTTCCTTCAGGTCTGGACATCGTTTGGTGGCAGTTATGGTCGGCTTGCGTGCCGACAGTTTCAAGCTAAGAAGCACCGAGACGGCAATGCTGCTGCCCACGATGGCGAGCGACCATTGCACCGGCAAGTGGAACCAGGGCATCGCCATCATCTTGCCGCCGATGAATACCAGCACAATGGCCAGGCCATACTTCAGCAGGCGGAAACGATCGGCCATGTCGGCCAACAGGAAGTACAACGCGCGCAGGGCATCGCTGCGCACGAAACCGCGCGACTGCATCTCGAACCTAATAGCGCCCATCTCCTGTTTGTGCTGAAAGCACGGACACCATAGCGCCGACTGCCATTCGGAACAATTCGCATATAATGTACGTTCTCTTCGCGAAACTCGAATGAACATCTGCCAATGAGTTCGCTGAACTTCAAGCACCTGCGCTATTTCTGGGTGGTCGCCAAGGCAGGCGGCGTCACTCGCGCGAGCGAACGTCTGAACCTCACGCCGCAAACGATCAGCGGGCAAATCAGCCTGTTTGAGGCACTGCTGGGCTACAAGCTCTTCGCGCGCGTCGGTCGCCGTCTTGAACTCACAGATTCTGGACGAACGGTACTGAGCTATGCCGACGAGATCTTCACGCTGGGCGAGGAACTGGAGGGCGTCCTGCGAAGCCCCAAACAAGGACGCCCGCTGCAGTTCAGGGTGGGTGTCGCAGATGCCGTGCCAAAAGTCGTCGCGTTCCAGCTGCTGCAGCCGGCGTTGCTGCTATCGGAACCACTGCGTATCGTCTGCCGCGAGGAGAAGCTTGCCGGCCTCCTAGCGGAACTGGCGGTTCATCGGCTCGACATGGTGATCGCCGACAGTCCCATGCTTTCTGCGCTCCACGTCAAGGCTTTCAGCCACTTACTCGGCGAATGCGGCCTCACGTTCTTCGCCACGGCGAAACTGGCGCGGGAACACAGGGGTTCATTTCCGCGTTTGCTGGACGGTGCGCCGCTACTCCTGCCCGGAGAGCAGTCTGCCGTTCTGCCGAGGATGCTGCGCTGGTTCGACGAGCAGCGGATTCGTCCGCGAATCGTTGGCGATTTCGATGACAGTGCCCTGCTCAAAGCGTTCGGCCGGGCGGGTGTGGGCATGTTCGCGGCACCCTCGGCGATCGCCGACCAGGTGCGCCTGCAGTACGGCGTCGCGCCGATCGGGCAAACCGATGCAGTGACCGAAGCGTTCTACGCGATTTCGCTTGAGCGCCGGCTTATGCACCCAGCGGTGGTCGCGATCACCACTGCCGCGCGACAAAAACTTTTTCAGCGGAGAGGACGCCGCAATGGCCGACCGAAGTAGCGGGCGCCGCATCCACGGGCGTTGAGTAATCTGCGAATTTTTTAACGACCCAAAGGAAACAAAGCCAATGAACAAGATACTCGTTCCAATGGACGGTTCCGAGACGGCAACGCGGGCGCTGCGCTTCGCAGTCGATTTCGCCAACCGGTGCGGCGCGACGGAGATCGAATTGCTGAACGTGCAGCCTATGGTTCATTCCGGCTTGGTGCGTGCGCAGCTATCAGCGCAGGCGATCGAAACGGCTCTCAGGAGCATGGGAGATGAGACGCTGGAGTCTTTCCGTGCATTCCTCAACGACGCTCGGATCGGCTACCGCCCGCATGTCGCGATCGGGAATTTCGGCGAGACCATCTGCCGCCATGCGCTCGACTCGGGCTGCTCTGAGATCGTCATGGGGTCGCGTGGCATGGGCGCGATCGGCAACATGCTCCTTGGCTCGGTGGCAACGCAGGTCGCACACCTGTCACAGCTTCCGGTGACGCTGGTAAAGGAAACTGACGCGTGGAGTTCGCTCTTCGACCCGGTACTGGTCCCGGTGGACGGGTCGGACAACGCTATTCGCTCGATTGCCTACGTTGCGCAGCGCGCCAGGCGCGCCGGCGCGGGACGCGTGCGACTCCTCAACGTGCAGGAGCCGGTCGTCGAATTGCAGACACATGGGCTGGCGCGCGAGGCTATCGCGAAGCAACGCGAGGATTATGCCGCGCAAATTTCCGAAACTGCGCGTCGCGGGCTCGATGACGCGGGTGTTCCTTACGTCTTCGATTTTCAGTTCGGCGATCCGGCCGAGACGATCGTGCGCGAAGCGACGGCACATGGGTGCAGTCACATCGTCATGGGCACGCGGGGGCTGGGCGCGGCGGCCGCCCTCGTTCTCGGATCGGTCGCCTACAAAACGATTCACGGCGCCGGGGTGCCCGTCACGCTCGTCAAGTAGGCCGGAGGGTTCCAAGGAGAGCGCGTGCTGAAAATACTAATAGCGGCAGACGGATCCGAGGGCGCACTCGCGGCGGCCCGGCATGTGGTGCGCCTCGCGAAGGAGTGCGCCGCCGTGGACGTCTGCGTCACCTACGTGCAGGAGCCGATCCTGAATATCGAACTGATGCTCATGCCTGCGGGTGACGTTTTCGACCGATGGACACAGAAGTCCGGACGCGTCGCGACCGCCGGAGCCTGTGCGCTGCTGGACGACGCGCGAGTCCCCCATCGGGTGGAAATTACGTCGGGCGAGCCGGCTCCCACAATCATCGAACTCGCCACGAGCCAAGGCTCGGATCTGATCGTCATGGGCGCCCGTGGCCTCGGCGCGATTAAGGGATTGCTGCTCGGGTCGGTATCGATGAAGGTCACGCAACTCTCGTTGATCCCGGTCACCATCGTCAAATAGCCGTTTCGAAGAGGATGCGACATGCCCACTATTCTTGTTCCTTTCGACGGTTCCGAACCCGCGCTGCGGGCAGTCGAATATGCCGCGAAGCTGGCAAAGGCCGGTGACAATCACGCGATCGTCGTCCTAAACGTGCAGGCGCCGGCGCCCTCGTTCTGGCCCGAGAAGCTGGTTAACGAAGACATGCTGCGTGCGCACTACGCGTCCGAGGGCGCAAAGACATTGGAGGCAGCCGAACGCCGGTTGCGCGAGGTGGGCGTGCCCTTCCGCAGCGAGGTGCGGGCTGGATTGGCCGGCGACACAATCGCGGAATTCGCGCGAGATGAGCGCGTCGACAGCATCATGATGGGCACGCGCGGCATGGGTGCCGTCGGCAGCCTGGTGATGGGGTCGGTGGCACAGAAGGTCGTGCATCTGACGGCTTTGCCGGTGACCCTGGTCAAGTGACGGGCATGCAAGGCGCGTTCACAGCCAGGGTATTCATCGGGAGTGCACCGTGACCGG
>CAZXNF010000024.1:0-9207 GCA_964641785.1 uncultured Streptomycetaceae bacterium
CTTTGCAAGGGACATCGGGCGCGCAGCATGTAGCCTGCGAGCTTTCGCGCACTGATCAAGCGAATAGAAGCCGCCGGGCGGTTTCTCGTGAAGGTGGTCGGCTCCCATCATCAATACAAGCACGCCACGAAACTGGGCAAGGTGACAGTGCCGCACCCGACCAAGGACCTGCCTGTCGGCACGGCGCGCAGTGTACTGAAACAGGCCGGACTGAAATAGGAGTCAACCATGACCAGCTATATCGCCCTTCTGCGGAAGGACAAAAAATCCGACTACGGCGTCGTAGTTCCCCGACCTGCCGGGTTGCATCTCTGCCGGCAGCACCCTTCAGGAAGCCAAGGCCATGGCCGAGGAGGCGCTGGGCGCGCACGTGGCCCGCTTGCGCGAGGATGGCGATCCGGTGCCGGCACCCTCCTCGCTCGACGCGATCGCCGCCCTGCCGGCGTTCAAGGGCGCGGTGGCGATGATGGTGGAACTGAAGGAAGCGGCCGAACGCGCCGTGCGCATCAATATCACGGTGCCGGAGCGCTCGCTGGCGGTGATCGACCGCGCCGCCGACGCGCAGGGCATGAACCGCTCCGCTTTTCTGACGCGGGCCGCTGAGAGCATTGCGAACGCGGTCACGGTGGCAAGCGATGCCGAGTTCAAGGACTGGGCGCCGCGGCACTTGGCGAAAGGGGGCGGCGCCAATCCGCAGCGCTACTGGATCGCCACCTTCAGCGGCACGCCCCACACCCCGGACCTGGTGCGAGAGAAGCTGGGCGAATACAGTGCCAAACGGCGCACCAGCGTGCCCGACTACGTGGCCAAGCACGGCCGGGACGTCCCGACACCATTACCGCCGCGTGCGCGGCGGACGTGACCGCGATGCGAAACTCGGGGTCCCGGTGCGGCGATCCCGTGAGCCAATGGAAATACCGCCCCCGTCTTCAGCGGAGAAGCGTCTAGCCATCTCCACAGCGTGCGTCAGTAGCCTTGCGCTTACCGACGATATCTATTGAGCTGGCGGGTGAAGCCCTGCGGGGAAATAGCGTGAAAGCCAATCGGTGCGGGCCGATGGCCGGGGCCCCAATAAGCGCGCTGTTTGAAGCAAAACGGGAACCGTTAGAAGAACGACCGAGAAAAGATTCTGTAAGTTGTTGAATATTGGCGCGCCCGGACGGATTCGAACCGCCTACCCCTTGGTTCGTAGCCAAGTACTCTATCCAGATGAGCTACGGGCGCGCTGGAGGCCGAATTATATCAAACCTTTAGCAATCAGCCCGCACCGGGCTGCGCTACCGCCCATGCGGCCTGCGGAAAACCACAAATACAAATACAAACGGCCCCTTTCAGGGGCCGCTGGTATCTGGCGGAGAGAGAGGGATTCGAACCCTCGATAAGGTGTAACCCCTATACTCCCTTAGCAGGGGAGTGCCTTCAGCCGCTCGGCCATCTCTCCGGAACTCTTGGATTATATCGCACGCCCGGATCGCGCCCCCGCCAACCGCGTCAGGCCGGCAGGTCCAGCCCGAACGCCTTGTGCAGAACCCGCACGGCGAGTTCCATGTATTTCTCGTCGATCACGACCGACACCTTGATCTCGGATGTGGAGATCATCTGGATGTTGATGCCCTCCTCGGCCAGCGTGCGGAACATGGTGCTGGCGATGCCGGCGTGCGAACGCATGCCGACGCCGACCAAGGACACCTTCGCGATCTTGTCGCCGCCCTGCACCTCGCGCGCCTTGATGTGCGCGGCGACGGGTTTGAGGATGTCCAGCGTCTTCGCGTAATCGTTGCGGTGGACCGTGAAGGAAAAGTCCGTCAGACCGTCGTGGCCGACGTTCTGCACGATCATGTCCACATCCACATTCGCGTCGCCGACCGGGCCGAGGATCTGGTACGCGATGCCGGGCCGGTCGGGCACGCCCAGGATGGTGATCTTGGCCTCATCGCGATTGAACGCGATGCCTGAGATGCTTGCTGATTCCATTTGCGCGTCTTCCTCGAAAGTAATCAGCGTGCCCTCGCCTTCGTCCTCGAAGCTGGAGAGCACGCGTAACCGCACGTTGTACTTGCCGGCGAACTCGACGGAGCGTATTTGCAGCACCTTGGAGCCGAGGCTCGCCATTTCGAGCATTTCCTCGAAGGTGATCGTCTTCAGGCGCCGCGCTTCCGGCACGATGCGCGGATCGGTCGTGTAGACGCCGTCCACGTCCGTGTAAATCTGGCATTCGTCGGCCTTGAGCGCGGCGGCCAGCGCCACGCCGGTGGTGTCCGAACCGCCGCGACCGAGCGTGGTGATGTTGCCTGACTCGTCCACGCCCTGGAAGCCCGCCACGACGACGACGCGGCCCTCGGCGAGGTCACGCCGCATGTTGTCTTCGTCGATCTTGACGATGCGCGCCTTGGTATGAGCGCTGTCGGTCAGGATGCGCACCTGCGCGCCGGTGTAGCTGCGCGCGGGCACGCCCATTTCGGTAAGCGCCATCGCCAGCAGCGCGATGGTGACCTGCTCGCCGGTGGAAACCATGACATCGAGTTCGCGCGGATCCGGCTGGGTCTGGACTTCCTTCGCCAGCGCGATCAGCCGGTTGGTTTCGCCGGACATGGCGGAAACAACCACGACCACATCGTGGCCTTGGCGCTTCCAGCGCGCGACGCGCCGGGCGACGTTCTTGATGCGTTCCGGGCTGCCGACGGAAGTGCCGCCGTATTTTTGGACAATGAGGGACATGGATGGGCTGGCCGCACGCGGCCATCAATTCAAAATGACGATTCGACTCAAACGATGCCGGTATCCGGCGGAAAACCTTGAATTTTAGCTGATTTTGCACACCCGGACGGACGCGCCTTGGCGCCCGGTCATGCCGGCCGGAGGAACACGCGTGAACTTGCCGGCCGCCCGGGTGTCCATGTCGTCGTCATTAATCAGAATCCACTGCACAATCATCATGCCCTCGACTTCCGTCCGCCCTTCCCTGCGTGCCGAGAATCCCCGCGAGATCCGCCGGCGGCTCGGGCTGAACCAGCAGGAATTCTGGAGCCGTGTCGGCGTGACCCAGAGCGGCGGCTCCCGCTACGAAAGCGGCCGCGTCATGCCGCGCCCCGTGCGCGAACTGGTACGCTTGGTCCACGTCGAGCGCATCGATCTTGCGCAAGCCCGCGGCGAGGATTTCCGCATCGCCGGCTATCTGCGGGCCCGGAAACCCGCGCTTTACCGCCAATTGCGCGCCGAATTGCGCACCGGCACACCGCGTACAGGGGCTGCCACCCGCCCGCGCTGAGCCCGGCGTAAAAACCCCCCGCGCTTGCGCCATTGACGCCGCCCAGCGCCAATGAGAGCCTTGCTCAGAGGTTCATCCCCGCATGCGTATCACTCGCCGCCTGGAATTCGACGCCGGGCACCGTATCCCCGCCCACGGCCACCAGTGCCGTCATCTGCACGGCCATCGCTATGCGATCGAAGCGACGGTCTCGGGCGCCGTTGTCGCCGAGGAAAATGCGCCCGATCAGGGCATGGTGATCGATTTCGGCGGACTCAAGACACTGCTCCATGACACCGTGGTCGCCCCCTGGGACCATGCCTTCCTCGCCTACGGCAAGGATCGCGCAGTCCTTGATTTTCTCGCTACGCTGCCGGGGCACAAGACCGTCACTTTCACGCAGCCACCCACGGTGGAACACCTCGCGCATACTGCGTTCGGGCTGCTGGCGACCGCATTACAGGCGGCGCACGGCGAGCGGGTCCGGCTGGAGCGCGTACGCCTCTACGAAACACCCAACTGCTGGGCGGATGCCGGTCCGGGATGAAATCCTGAGGGTGTGAGATTCGAACTCACGAGGGCCTTGCGACCCTGCCGATTTTCAAGACCGGGAGTACTGAGGCCCCGCTGCCTTATCCATCAATGACTTAGGCAGGAACGGCGACCTAATCTAGCCCCAGTTGCAAGCTCGCCCTAATCAGCAAATGCCGGGCGGTTAGAATCGCCGCCATCGGAAGCGTGGCCGAGCGGTTTAAGGCAGCAGTCTTGAAAACTGCCGTGGGGGCAACTCCACCGTGAGTTCGAATCTCACCGCTTCCGCCAGTTCCTACGCGCGCAGCGCCGACCGCACCAGCGAGCCGGCCGCGGCCACCCGCCTGTTCCCCTGCCCGCTTCACAATGGGACCGAAATCTTCAGCATGGTTACATGCGAACGGTGCCCCAAGCGCTGAGCCACCACGGTGGCAGGTGCGGGCGAAAGCGGGAACACCAGCGCACCCTGCACTAGCGAAGACTGGCTTATGCTGCGGATGGCTATGAGGTGTGCGAGCGACGATCGAGGCGTTGCGCGGGAGAAGAGATAGGCTTCAGCCTCCGCCACCCCCGGCACTCAATGATGAGGCGAGCAACGGGGTTAGAAACGTCTCCATGCAAGGTGAGGCTTTCCGACTAAATCTTGTGCCCCACCTGATCGCCGGAATCGTACTTATCGTATTTCCCATCCCCGGTTTTGTCAGTGTCTTTTTTGATCTCCGAGTAATCAGGTATTTTGACCTTGGAGTTCGGGAGCTCGACGTTTGGTTCGGGAGTATCCTTTTTCTGTTCGGCCATTGGTCCACCTCGCGGAGTTTGAAGAAGGTGGCCCCGGAATTCATCGCTAGAGGAAACCGGGGCCGATGTCGCCGCCCCAGGGAGGGGGACGGCGACACTGAAGAAGTGGCGCCGGGTTTTCCCATGAGGGCATGCCGGCGCCTGAGTCAGCAGGCAGTACTTACGTTCTGCGCTGACGAGTTAAGAATAACGATGGGCGCTCGGGGTACTTGTCGGTCGCTGTCTGATTCGCATGTGTCCGCGGTGCTGACAAAGGTGCCGGGGCAGGCGCGCAGAATCGCCTGCAGGGTATTTCTAAGCGCTTCGTGATGACATCGCCTTCTATTGCCCTCGTCACGCTGGCATCAATGACATTCAGGCGGTATCTCGTCATCGACTATGCGCGAGGAAAATGGCGGCAAATGCGGTCGCGTCGATCCTTAAAGTTGCCACCTTCGACCTCGCTGCAACCTGACGCGGAGAGACTAGCAGGACGGGAACACACGGGCGAAACGATGCCGGGCGGCACCCCCTACCCGCTCAAGGACTTGGCAGACTGCTTGCGACAGGACGCAACACCCCAATATGGATGGGCGAGGTCTTTCAAGATCGGTACATTCAACCGCGCTGCCAACCCTCCGCTGCCGCGATCCCCCTGGAGCGGCCATTGCAGGGGACAATGCCTTCTATTATCAATTACTTGGCGATGTGCCTGCGGCCGCTAAGGTATTCCGAAATGATTGAAACTTCACGCCTAGTCCGCTAGTCTTAGTAGTCGAGTAAATTGATCAAGTTCAGACGCTCGATACCGCCATACATACATAGAGGAGCTCAGCATCCCATGGCTATTAACTTCAACCCTCAGCCTGTCATCAACGCGCCAACTGGTGTCGTTGCCGGTCAGAACCGCGTCCTGCGCAATACTTACTTGCTGCTGGCGCTGACGCTGATCCCGACGGCGATCGGTGCGGTGATCGGCACCAACCTCAATCTGGGCTTCCTGCGCACTAACCCGGTGATCTCGTTCTTCGTGATCATGGCGGTGTTCTACGGCTGGATCTTCGCCATCGAGAAAAACCGCGACAGCGGTTTGGGCGTCGGCCTCCTGCTGGGCTTTACGTTCTGCATGGGCCTGCTGCTCGGACCGCTCCTCCAGAACATCCTCGGTTTCCGCAACGGCGCCGCGCTGATCGCGATGGCGGCTGGCGGTACCGCGGCCGTGTTCTTCGTGATGGCCGGCATCGCCACGACCACCAAGCGGGACCTGTCCGGGATGGGCAAGTTCCTCGCGGTGGGCGGGATCGTGCTGATCCTGGCGGTGGTCGCCAACGTGTTCTTCCAGAGCCCGGTCGCGCACCTGACCATCGTGTCGCTGTTCGTGGTGTTTTCGACGCTGGTGATTCTCTGGCAGATCAACAACATCGTGCGTGGCGGCGAAACCAACTACGTGTCGGCCACGCTGACGCTGTACGTGTCGGTCTACAACCTGTTCACCAGCCTGCTGCAGCTCTTGGGCATCTTCGGCGGCAACCGGGATTAAATCGCTATAGCCGCCAAGGCGCAGAGAACGAGGCGTTCTCGAACCCAAAAAACGGCCGATCGCAAGATCGGCCGTTTTGTTTTGTAGAACAGATCGTTTCCGCGCTTCGGGGTTGTTCCCTTTTCTCTGCGTTCTCCGCGCCTCTGCGGCTAATTGAACTTGTCAAAAACCGCCACCGACTCCACATGTGCCGTGTGCGGGAACATGTTGACGACGCCCGTCGCGCCGAGCACGTAGCCATGGACATGCACCAGCACCTCTGCGTCCCGGGCCAGCGTGGACGGATTGCAGGAGACGTAGACGATCCGCTTCGGACCTGCCGGTCCGATTGACTTGACCAGATCCATCGCGCCGTCGCGCGGCGGGTCGATCAGCATACGGTCAAATGCGCCCCAGGCCTCCAGCGTGGCGGGCGTCACCTTGAAGAGATCGGCCACGCGAAACTCCACCCGGTCAGAAAGTCCGTTGGTCTTCGCATTCTCCGCCGCACGAGCGAGCAGCACGCTGCTGCCCTCCACGCCCAGCACACGGGAGCCGCGCCGGGCGATGGCCAGCGTGAAATTGCCAAGCCCGCAGAAGAGGTCGGCGATGCGCTCGCCCGGCTGCGGCTCGAGCAGCGACAGCGCACGCCGCACCAGCACGGCGTTCACCGCCGGATTCACCTGCGTGAAATCGGTCGGTCCAAAACCGATACGCAAACCGAACTCGGGCAGCGCATAGTCGAGAGGCACCGGCGGGCCGGCCAATGGCGCAGCAGTGTCCGGCCCTTTCGTCTGCAAATAGACCGCGACGCCATGTTCCCGGCCGAAAGCATCCAGTTTTTCGCGGTCCGCCGCATTCGGGGCGGCCAGAACCCGGAACACGAGCACGGTCGCCGACTCGCCCACCGCCAGTTCGATCTGGGGAATGCATTCGCGGATCGATAGGTCCTGCACCAGCGCGCGTAACTGCGGCAGCAGCGCAGAGATCGCCGGCGGCACCACTTCGCAACTGTCCATATCGGTGACGAAACTCGACTTCCGCTCGCGGAAGCCGATCAGCGCGCGGCCTTTCTTTACGACGTAGCGTGCCGAGAAGCGCGCACGGTGGCGGTAGCCCCAGGCCGGCCCGATGATGGGCGGCAATACCTGGCCCGGCTGGACCTTGCCGATGCGCCTGAGGTTGTCTTCCAGCACGCGCTGCTTGGCGGCGACCTGCGCGCGCACATCGAAGTGCTGCAGGCTGCAGCCGCCGCAGGTGCCGAAGTGAGGGCAGCGCGGCACGGTGCGGAACGGGCTCGCGTGCACGACCTGGGTGGCCACGGCAAGATCGAAGCTCGGCTTGCGCTGGAGGATGCGCGCCTCGACCCGCTCGCCCGGCAGCGCGCCCTCCACAAACACCACCTTGCCTTCGTGACGCGCGATGCCGCGTCCCTCGGCATCCAGGGACTCGATCTCCAGCAGCATGGAGCTCAGGACGCCGGCCAGCGGGCGAGAAACTCGCGCCAGTGGGGCTCGTCGCTGCGCGCAAGGGTCTCGCGCACCAGTGCGGTCTCGGTCTGCCAGGCGGCGGCCGTCAGCGCGCCGCGCATTTTCTGGAACGCAAGATAGACCAGGTAGGTGTTGGCGGTGTCCGCTTCGCAGTAGCGCCGGATGTCGCCTAGCCGGCCTTCCCGGTACGCCCCCCAGACCGCGGACCCGTGCATGCCGATCTTGCCCGGCAGCCCCATCAGTTGCGCGAAGTCGTCGAGCGGCGCAGCACCCCGGGGCTGGTACATGGCCAGCAGGTCCATCAAATCCAGATGCCGGGCATGGTAGCGGCTGATGTAGTTGTTCCACTTGAAATCGCGGTCGTCCTCGCCCTGGTCCCAGAAACGCGCCGCGCGCACGCCGTGCATGAGACCCCGGTAATTCAGCACTGGCAGGTCGAAACCGCTGCCGTTCCACGACACGATCTGCGGGGTATATTTCTCGATGCCATCGAAGAAACGCTGGATCAGCAGACCTTCGGTGTCGTTGGCATCGCCCAGCGACCACACGCGGAAGCTGTCGCGCTCGCGCAGCGCGCACGCGATGGACACCACCCGGTGCAGGTGCAGCGGCAGAAAATCCGTGCCGTGGCTCTGGCGCCGGCGCTGCATGGCCATCGCGGCCACGTCCTCGTCCGGCAATTCCGGCCCGAGCTCATAGAGCGTGCGCAGTCCTTGCACGTCGGGGACTGTTTCGATGTCGAAGGCAAGAACGGGCTGCATCAGCCTCTACCCTGGATAAACGCCGGTGGATAAATAGCGGTCACCGCGATCGCAAGCAATAAACGCAATCACGGCATTCCGGGCCTCGCGAGCAACCTGCAGTGCGGCCCAGGCGCCGCCGCCGGATGACACTCCGGCGAAAATCCCCTCCAGCCGAGCCAGATCCCGCATGGTGTTCTCTGCATCGGCCTGTTTCACCTCGATCACCTGGTCCACCCGCGACCAGTCGCAAATCTTCGGCAGATACGGTGCCGGCCACTTGCGGATGCCGGGGATCTGCGCGCCATCCGCCGGCTGGCAGCCGACGATCCGGATTGCCGGATTCTGTTCCTTGAGATAGCGCGAGACGCCCATGATGGTGCCGGTGGTGCCCATGCTCGCCACGAAATGCGTGATTCGGCCTTCGGTGTCCCGCCACAGTTCGGGACCGGTCGTTTCGTAATGCGCGAGCGGGTTGTCGGGATTGGCGAACTGGTCGAGCACCTTACCTTTGCCTTCGCGTTCCATCTGTGCCGCAACGTCACGCGCCTGCTCCATGCCGCCTTGCGCGGCGGGTGTCAGGATCAACTCGGCTCCATAGGCCTTCATGCTGGAACGGCGCTCAACCGACTGGTTGTCCGGCATGACGAGGATCACGCGGTAGCCTTTCATCGCCGCCACCATCGCGAGTGCGATGCCGGTGTTGCCGCTGGTGGCCTCGATCAGCGTGTCGCCCGGCTTGATCTCGCCGCGTGCCTCGGCCCGGACGATCATCGACAGCGCCGGCCGATCCTTGACGGAACCCGCCGGGTTGTTGCCTTCGAGCTTCGCCAGCAGCATGTTGCCGCCGGTCCCCATGCGCTGCAGGCGCACGAGCGGCGTGTTGCCGACGAAATCTTCGAG
>CAZXNF010000024.1:9217-15842 GCA_964641785.1 uncultured Streptomycetaceae bacterium
CCGCGGGCCAGCAGTTGCCCGCAATACCGCGCGACGCCCTGCTCAACCGTCAGGAAAGGCTCGGCGTAGCCTGCCGCCCGCAAGCGCGTGAGGTCCGCCTGGGTATAGCTCTGGTAGCGGCCCTTGAGGTCCGCCGGGAAAGGGATGTACTCGACGATCTTCTCCGCCTGCAGGGCCTCCAGCGGCAGCACGGCCTTGCCCTCCGCCTGGCGCAGGCGGTTGACGGTGGCCAGCGCAACCGCGTTGAAGCTCTCCGCGGCGCCGGTGCCGCAGTTGAAGATGCCGGCAGCACCCGGATGGTCGAGGAAGTGCAGGTTGACCTTCACCACGTCCTCGACGGAAATGAAATCTCGTTGCTGCTCGCCGTGGCCGTAACCGCCGCTGCCTTCGAACAGCCGCACCCGGCCATCGGCCCGGTACTGGTTGAAGAAATGATAGGCCACCGACGCCATCCGTCCCTTGTGCGCTTCGCGGTCGCCGTAGACGTTGAAATAGCGCAGACCGACGACCTGGGTCGTGCGTTCGGGCCACAGACGGCGCACGTACTGGTCGAACAGGAATTTCGAATAGCCGTAAACGTTCAGCGGCCCCTCGCACTCCCGCGCCTCGCGGAAATAGGTGTTGCCGCCGTAAACGGCCGCCGAAGAGGCGTAGAGAAAGGGTACTTCTTCCGCCATGCAGTAGTCGAATACTGATTTCGAATACGCATAGTTGTTGCGCAGCATGTAGCGGCCGTCGCGCTCGGTGGTGTCCGAGCAGGCACCCTCGTGCAGGATGGCGGTCAGCGCGTTCTCGAACGCGCCACCCTCCAACTGCTCCAGAAATTCGTCCTGGTCCAGATAATCGGCGATCTCGCAATCCGCGAGGTTGGCGAACTTGTCGCCCTGCGCAAGATTGTCAACTGCGATGATGTCGGTCTCGCCGCGCGCGTTGAGCGCCCGCACCAGGCTGGACCCGATAAAACCGGCTGCGCCGGTCACCACGATGGTCATGATTTCGCATCCCGGTTGGCAAAAAGTTCCTGCGGCGTCACCACCGCGGTGCCGAACTTGGCGACCACGATGCTCGCCGCGCGGTT
Source organism: uncultured Streptomycetaceae bacterium (assembly GCA_964641785.1). GTDB lineage: Bacteria > Pseudomonadota > Gammaproteobacteria > Burkholderiales > SG8-41 > CAZXNF01. The sequence goes on from CAZXNF010000024.1 coordinate 10,296, forward strand.
GGCGATCGTCACCGCATCCGGCAGGGTCACCCCGGCCGCCAGCATTGCGCCAAGGGTTGCGATCACCGTATCGCCGGCGCCGCTCACATCGTACACCTCGCGTGCCTGCGCGGAGACGTGCAGCCGCGCGCCCGTCGTGTATAGCGTCATGCCTTCCTCGCTGCGGGTCACGAGCAGGGCCGCGAGCCGCAGGCTCCGGCGCAGCTTCTCGGCGCGCGCGGCGAGGTCGCGTTCGTTGCGCCAGCGTCCAACGACCGCGCGGAATTCGGCGCGGTTGGGCGTCACCACGGTGGCGCCGCGATAGCGCGAGAAATCGTCCCCCTTCGGGTCGACGAGCACAGGCTTGCCGGCGACACGGGCCAGCCGGATCATGCGCGCGATGTGGGCGAGGCCACCCTTGCCGTAATCCGACAGGATCACCGCGTCGCACTGGCGCACGAGCTGCGCGAACTCCTTGAGTTTCGACTGCAGAATCTCATGGCTTGGGGTGGTCTCGAAGTCCACCCGCAGCAACTGCTGGCTGCGGCCGATCACCCGCAGCTTGACCGTAGTGTCGATGCCCGCATCGCGATGCAGCCGCGCCCTGATGCCGGACTTGCGCACGAGGGCGCCGAGCGTCGTCCCGGCCTCGTCGCGGCCCACCACCGACAGCAGCGTGGTCTTCGCACCCAGCGCCGCGGCGTTCCGCGCCACATTGGCGGCGCCGCCCGGACGCTCCTCCGTGCGCTCGATGCGCACCACCGGCACCGGCGCCTCCGGCGAGATCCGGGACACGTCGCCGAACCAGTAGCGGTCGAGCATGACATCGCCCACCACCAGCACGCGCGCGCGGCGCAGGCGTTTGATCAGGTTACTGTCATCCAAGGGACTCTCCTCTGCCGATGCCGTAATACTCCAGCCCGGCCGCCTTCACCAGGCCCGGCTCGAACAGGTTGCGCCCGTCGAAGATCACCGGCTGTTTGAGCCGGCGCCGGATGGACTCGAAGTCCGGGCTGCGGAATTCCTTCCATTCGGTGACGATGACCAGCGCATCCGCGCCGTCCAGCGCCGCCAGCGGCGACGCGGCGTACATCACCGGCAGGTCGCCAAGCACGCGCTTCGCTTCGTCCATCGCCACCGGATCGTAGGCCACGACGCGCGCGCCGCGCGCCGCCAGTTCCCGGATCACCGCCCGTGACGGCGCTTCGCGCATGTCGTCCGTGTTCGGTTTGAAGGCCAGTCCCCACAGCGCGAAGGTGCGGCCATCGAGGCGCGCACCGAAGCGGGTCGCGATCTTGTCCACCAGCCGCAGCTTCTGCGCCTCGTTGACCGCTGCCACCGCCTGCAGCAGCCTCAGGGGAACGCCCTGCTGCCGCGCCGTGAACTGCAGCGCCTTCACGTCCTTGGGGAAACAGCTGCCGCCGTAGCCGACGCCCGGATAGAGGAAATGGTAGCCGATGCGCGGGTCCGAACCGATGCCCTGGCGCACGTGCTCGATGTCGGCGCCGAGCTTTTCCGCCAGGTTGGCCAGTTCGTTCATGAACGAAATGCGCGTGGCCAGCATCGCGTTGGCCGCGTACTTGGTCAGTTCGGCCGACCGCGCATCCATCACCAGCAGACGCTCGTGGTTGCGCTGGAAGGGTGCGTAGAGCGCGCGCAGGGCCGCGATCGCCCGCTCGTCGTCGGTGCCGATAACGATGCGGTCGGGGCGCATGAAATCCTCGACGGCGGCGCCTTCCTTGAGAAATTCCGGGTTGGACACCACGGCGAAGGACACGTCCATTTTCCGCGTCTGCAGTTCCGCGGCGATAGCTTCGTGCACGCGGTTTGCGGTGCCGACCGGCACCGTGGACTTGTCCACCACGATCCGCCATTCGGTCATACGGCGACCGATATTGCGCGCGGCCTCGATGACATACTGCATGTCGGCCGCGCCGTCCTCGTCGGGCGGCGTGCCCACGGCAATGAACTGCAGCGTGCCGTGCTTCACTGCCGCGTCGATGTCGGTGGTGAAGCGCAGGCGCCCGGCCGCCACATTGCGCCGGATCATCTCCGGCAGGCCGGGCTCGTGGATCGTCACGCCACCGGCCTTGAGCGTTTCGATCTTGCGCGCATCGACGTCCAGGCACAGCACATCGTTGCCGACTTCCGCCAGGCAGGCGCCGGTCACCAGCCCGACGTAGCCGGTGCCGATGATCGTGACGTTCATTCAGCGGCTCCGATGCTGGCGTTGATCACGTCGAGGGCTGCTGCGGGATCGGGGGCGCCGGTAATCGCACGTCCGATCACCAGGTAATCCGCGCCCGCCGCCATGGCGGCTTCCGGCGTCATTACCCGCACTTGGTCGTTGGCATCGGTACCCGCCGGCCGGATGCCGGGCGTCACCAATTTGAAACCGGGACCACAGGCTTTGCGCAGCACCGGTGCCTCCAGGGCCGAGCAGACCACACCGTCGAGGCCGGCCGCCTGCGTGAGCTTCGCCAGCCGCAGCACCTGGTCTGCCGGCGAACCGGCGATGCCGATCGCCGGCAGCTCGGCTGCGCACATGCTGGTCAGCACGGTGACCGCGATCAGCAGCGGCCGCGGCAGGCCACCCTGCAGGGCGGCCTTCGTCACCGCATCGCGCGCCGCGGTCAGCATCGCTTCGCCCCCAGAAGCGTGCACGTTCAGCATCCACACGCCAAGGCGCGTCGCCGCCGCACAAGCCTGGGCCGCGGTATTGGGAATATCGTGAAACTTGAGATCGAGAAAGACGCCGAAGCCCAGCGCCTGCAACTGCCGCACGAGGTCAGGACCCGCGGCGGTAAATAGCTCCTTGCCGACCTTCACACGGCAACGCTGCGGGTCGAGCCGGCGCGCCAGAGCCAGCGCTGACGAGGCCTCCGGGTAGTCCAGGGCAACGATAATCCGGGGATCCTTCACGCTGGCGCCGCCTCCGGGACGTTCATGCAAGATTCACCCGCGTCAGGTCGGCGGCTTGCGTCATTCGCTGGACTCGCATCCCCACGAGGTGGGCCCCCTGCTCGATAGCTCATGCCGGCAGGGCCTTCTCTTCCGTGCGTCGTGGGGAATAGGTTTCCCACTTCCCGCACGCCGGGCAGCGCCAATAGAACTGGCGCGCGCGGAAACCGCAGACATCGCACTTGTACATGGCAAGCCCGCGCGTATGCTGGTGTACGAGGTTCTTGACCAGTTCCAGGTCGTGCCGGCGCTGCGCGGGGGCGTCCAGCAACTGGGCCTCCAGCAGCTTGTCCAGCCCCAGCAGGGTCGGATTGCGTTTTAGCTCCTCGCGCACTACCTGGTAAGCCGGTTGCGCGCCCTCGCGCTCCAGAACCCCCTGGAACACGACGTTCAGCATGTCGAGCGAACCATATTTGGAAAGATAGCCGCGCAGGAGATTGACGCCCTCCTCCAGCTTGCCCAGCCGGCGGTAAGCGGCGAGCAGCTTTTCGGTGGCCAGCGCGAGGAAGACCGGGTTCTGGCTCTCGATCTTCTTCCAGGCTTCTACGGCCTGCACGTCGTCGCCGAGCGAAGCTTCGAGGTCGCCCAGCAGCAGATGCGCCCGCACGCATTTGCGGTGATGGCTCAGCGCCTGCGCGAGGTGCGGGCGTGCCGCCTCCGGACGCGTATGAATCATGTGGTCGGCGGCCAGCTCACAATGAAAGTTGGCGATCTCCGTCTGAAACGAACGGCCAGTCGCCTGTTCGAGCGCCAGCGCGGTGTCGATGGCCTTCTGCCAGTCTTTTTCCTGCTCGTAGATGTCGAGCAGGAACTTGAGCGCGGCCTCGCCATGCGCCGTGCCCTTGAGTTTGGCGAACAGCTCCTCGGCGCGATCCAGCAAGCCCGCCTTGAGGTAATCCTGCGCCAGTTCGAACACGGCGTTCAGACGCTGCGTCTCGTTGAGATCGGGCCGCTCCGCGAGATGCTGGTGCATGCGGATCGCACGCTCGATCTCGCCGCGGCGGCGGAACAAGCTGCCCAGCGCGAAGTGCAGTTCGATGGTCTGCGGATCGACCTTCACCACCTCGATGAAGGCCTCGATCGCCTTGTCGGGCTGTTCGTTCAGCAGGAAGTTGAGCCCGCGGAAGTACGAGGAGGGCAGCGCCCGCGATTCCGTCAGCAGGTGCTTGATGTCGATGCGCGCCGCGAGCCAGCCGAGCGCGAAGAACAGCGGCAGGGCCAGCAGCCACCAGTATTCGAACTCCACTCAGGACCTCCGCGCCGGTGGTGTTTCAACCGCAGCTTCCGCCGGCAACGCCGGTTGTGCAGGCGGCGGCGCGACCGGCGCCGTTTCCCGCCGGGCGAGTTGCCGCCGCTGGCGGAAGATCAGCCCCAGGCAGGACAGCACGCCCAGCACCGCGCCCGCGGCGAAAAACGCGAACAGCAGAGCCACCAGCGGCGTCCGCCATTCGGTGTCGAAGTAATAGCGCAGGGTCACGGGATCGGTGTTGCGGATGGCAAAGCCCAGCAGCAGCACGAAAACCGCGACTTTGACGAGAGTGGCGAGCAGGCGCATCGGAGCCGGTTGAGGATTGAGTGCGCGATTGTATGCGGCTTGAAAGACAGTCTTCGGCGCGGCATCCAGTTCAGTCGCCGGTCCCGGAAAAGAAAAGGACGGCATCGTGTATCACGATGCCGCCCCGTTCCGCCGGCGCCACTGCAGGAGCCGCGCGCGTTATTGTTGCAGATACTGTTGCTGCGCGAGGGCGGCGGCGGCCTCTTCGAGATCGACCCGCTCGCGCAACTCCTTGCCCGCCTTGAAGTGCGGCACGTACTTGGCCGGCACCTGTACCTTCTCGCCGGACTTCGGATTGCGGCCGACCCGGGGCGGACGGTAATTCAGGCCGAAGCTGCCGAAACCGCGGATCTCGATGCGCTCGCCTTCCGCGAGGCTTTTGGCCATCGCGTCGAGGATCATCTTGACCGCGAGTTCGGCATCCTTCGCCACCAGCTGCGGATAGCGCGCAGCCAGCTTCGCGATCAGCTCTGACTTGGTCATGTCCATCCCCGGTTATTTTTGATCGCTCCCGGTCGGCTCCAGCTTGGCCTTGAGGAGCGCGCCCAGGTTGGTGAGACCGGCGTTGGCGGGTTTGTCGGCCGCGATCTTCTGCATGGCCGCGGCTTCCTCGGACAGGTCCTTGGCTTTGATCGACAGGTTGATCGTCCGGTTCTTGCGGTCGACGTTGATGATCATCGCCGTGACCGTATCGCCTTCCTTGAGATGGGTCCGGATGTCCTCCACGCGGTCGCGCGAGATCTCGGAGGCGCGCAGGTAACCGTCGATGTCGCCGCCGATGGCGACCACGGCGCCCTTGGCGTCGATGGACTTCACGGTGCCGGTGACGATCGAGTTCTTCTCGTGGGTGGCGATGAAGCCCGAATACGGGTCGCCTTCCAGCTGCTTGATGCCGAGAGACACGCGTTCGCGCTCGACGTCGATCGACAGCACCGTCGCCTCGACTTCCTCGCCCTTCTTGTACTTCTTGACCGCTTCCTCGCCGGCCACGTTCCAGGACAGGTCGGACAGGTGCACCAGGCCGTCGATGCCGCCGGGCAGGCCGATGAAAA
>CAZXNF010000025.1:0-14431 GCA_964641785.1 uncultured Streptomycetaceae bacterium
GCGGGCGCGCGCGAACGCCTGTCCACGGTGTACTTCCCGGGCGACAAGATCACCATGCTGCCGGCCGCGGCGGTGGCTGCCTATACGCTGGCGGCGGGTGCGCCGCGCCCGGCGCTGTCCTGTTACATCGATTTCGACGCCGATCTGAAACGCGGTCCCGCGCGCACGGTGGTCGAGCGTGTGCCGATCGCGGCGAACCTGAGCCTGGATGCGCTGGCGCCGGTGTTCGACACCGCGGCCATCGCCTCCGGTCGCATCGACCATCCTCACGGCGAAGCGCTCCTCACGCTGCACCGCATCGCGGTCTCGCTGCAGGCGGCGCGTGGCAAGACGCCGATCTTCGAGCGCGTGGAATACAGCTTCAACGTGGAAGACGGCCGCGTGCGTATCGTCCCGCGCGAACGCGGCTCGCCGCTCGACACGGTGGTCGCGGAGATGATGATTCTGGTCAACGCGACCTGGGGCGGCGCGCTCGCGGAAGCAGGACTGACGGCGATTTACCGCAATCAGGGTGCCGGCGGTGTGCGCATGTCCACGGCGCCCGGCGTTCATGAAGGCTTGGGAGTGAAGACTTACCTTTGGGCCAGTTCCCCGCTGCGGCGCTATGTGGACCTCGCCAATCAGCGGCAATTGATTGCCATGGCCGGCAACCAGCCGCCATCCTACGCGGTCAATGATGAGGGACTGCTGGCGGCGATGCGGGACTTCGAAGTCACTTACGAAGCCTATGGGGACTTCCAGGATCGCATGGAGCGTTATTGGTGCCTGCGCTGGCTGGAGCAGGAAGCCGCATGGGTGCAGCCGGCTACCGTCGTCAGAGAAAATATCATTCGATTCAATAATTTACCGATGACGGCTCGGTCTTCCGCCTTGCCGCCCACGGCTCCCGGGACGGCGCTGACGGTGCGGGTGGGGGCGATCGACCTGCTGGACCTGACCTTTGAGGTCGTCCCGGAAGGGGTGTCGGCAGCGGCTCCCATCTCTTGAATCAACATTAAGATAGTATGGCAACTCAATGGGTTTAAAGGATTTTCTATACTTTTTTGCAAGCTAGGCCTAGAATGAGCTTCAATGAGTGTTATGAGCGCAAACGGCTGGCCCGGCTTTAACCGGAAGCGCGGAAACGCGGCGGTCCCGGTCCCGGCCGTCCTGCGCCCGGCGATGCGCTGGTTCGCCGCGATGGACCCGGTCGAGCGCATGCAGTTTGCGCTGGTGGTGTCGATCGCCATCCACGCCTTCGTGATCTTCTGCATCACCTTCAAGCCCTTCGATACGCTCAAGGAATCCAGCATGACGCCGCCGCTGGAGGTGGTGCTGGTGAACGCGCGCTCGAAGACCGCGCCGTTCAAGGCCGATGCGATGGCGCAGGCGAACCTCGACGGTGGCGGCACCACCGACGCCGACCGCCGCGCGAAAAGCCCGCTGCCGGTGGTCCGTCAGGACAAGAGCGTGAGTGAGGCCACGCTGGCCGCCAGCCGCATCCAGCAGCTCGAAGCCGAGCAGCGCCGGCTCATGACGCAGACCAAGTCGCCGTCCCGCGTGGACGCGGCGCCGCCGAACCCGACGCCGCAGGCGGAAACCGTCCCGGCGCCGAACGCGGCCGACATCATGCAGAAAAGCCTCGAGATCGCGCGGCTGGAAGCGCAGATCTCCAAGGACTGGGACAGCTACCAGAAACGGCCGCGCCAGCGTTTCGTTGGCGCCCGCACGCAGGAATTCCGTTTCGCGCAATACATCGAGGACTGGCGCCTGAAGGTCGAGCGCTACGGCACCATCAACTACCCGCAGGCCGCGCGCGGCGTGTACGGCGTATTGGTGATGACGGTCTCGATCCGCGCCGATGGCACCGTGGACAGGATCGAAGTCAACAAGTCCTCGGGCAAGCGGCTGCTCGACGAGGCGGCGGTCGCCATCGTGCAGAACGCCGGGCCCTACGGCCGTTTCTCGGCTGACATCGCGCGCGACACCGACGTGCTGTCGATCACCCGCACCTGGACCTTCACGCGCTCGGACCGGTTCGCGTCCGAGTAAGGCCGCGCCTCCCGGCGCATTCTTTATGCCAGACCGTTACGCCGTCATCGGCAATCCCGTCGCGCACAGCGTGTCGCCCGCGATCCACGCGGCGTTCGCGCAGCAGACCGGCCACGACCTCGTTTACGAGCGCCTGCCCGCACCGCTCGACGGCTTCGCGGCCACGGTGGCGCGCTTCATCGCGGATGGCGGCAGGGGGCTCAACGTCACCTTGCCCTTCAAACATGAAGCGTTTGCACTGGCGTCACGCCGCAGCCCGCGCGCCGAAGCCGCAGGGGCGGTCAACACGCTCAAGTTCGAGCCCGGCGGCGCGGCCTACGGCGATAACACCGACGGCGCGGGCCTGGTGCGCGACCTGCAGGTCAACCTCGGCTTTGCGCTGCGCAGCAGCCGCATCCTCCTGATGGGCGCCGGCGGCGCGAGCTACGGCGTCATGGAGCCGCTGATGCGCGCGGGACCGGGGCAGCTGGTGGTCGCCAACCGCACACCGGAAAAAGCGGCCGCACTGGTCGCCCGCTTCGAGCCGGCGGCGAGTGTGCTACGACGCGGGCTGCTCGCCTGCGCTTACCCGGAACTGGCGGGTCGCCAGTTCGACCTCGTGATCAACGCCACCTCGGCCGGTGTGGACGGCAAGGTGCCGCCGCTGCCCCCAGGGCTGTTTGCGCCGTCGGCGTACGCCTACGACATGTTCTACGGCGCGGCGCCGACCCCCTTCCTCCGCTACGCGCAGACGCAGGGCGCCGCGCACGCGGTGGACGGCTTCGGCATGCTGATGGAACAGGCAGCGGAATCTTTTTTTGTCTGGCGCGGCGTGCGTCCCGAGACGCGCGAGCTGATCGCCAGCCGCAGCGTCCTGCAAACCGGGTAAGGTTTGCCCCGGGCCCTTGCGGTCCGCGCTCCCATGAAGCCCTTACTGCGCGCCGTGAAGTGGACACTCGTCGCCCTCATCGGCGCGGTGCTGCTCGTCCAGATCTGGTTTTTCGCGCAGGTGCTGTGGTGGGCGAAGTACAATCCCGGCGAGACGGCGTTCATGGTCATGCGCCTCGACGGGCTGCGCGAGAAGAATCCGGCGGCGAAGCTCGAACACCAGTGGGTGCCGTACGCGCGGATCGCGCCCTCGCTCAAGCGCGCCATCGTGGCGGCCGAGGACATGAAGTTCCTCGACCATGAGGGCTTCGACTGGGACGGCATCCAGAAGGCGCTGGAGAAGAACCGCAAGCGCGGCAAAATCGTCGCCGGCGGCTCCACCATCACGCAGCAACTGGCCAAGAACCTGTTTCTGTCCGGCGAGCGCACCTGGTGGCGCAAGGGACAGGAGGCGGCCATCACGCTGATGATCGAGCTCGTCTGGTCCAAGCGCCGCATCCTCGAGGTCTATCTCAACGTGATCGAGTGGGGCAACGGCGTGTTCGGCGCGGAGGCGGCGGCGCGCCGTTACTTCGGCATCACCGCGGCGCAACTCTCGCCCGAGCAATCGGCGCGGCTGGCGGCCATGGTGCCGAGTCCACGCCGTTACGACCGGGTGCGCGAGACGCCGTACCTTGCCGAGCGCACCGCGATCATCCTCGGCCGCATGAACGCCGCCCAGATTCCCTGACCCGAAACCGTTTCCGCTTATCATGGCGGCATGCCCGCACTCACCGCACTGAAACGGGAATGGACGCTCGCCGTCGTCTACGCGACGGCGCTGCTGTTCTTCGTCTTCGGCAAAGACTGGCTTGCCGACCTGTCGAACACGACGTGGTTCCTGCTGATGTTCGTGTGGCTGTTCTGCGTGATCGTCGCGAGCGCCGGTGCCATCGTGCGCCACGCGGAAGGCCTTGCAGAGCTCGTCGGCGAGCCCTTCGGCACCCTGATCCTCACCCTCTCGGTCATCGCGATCGAGGTGCTGATGATCTCGGCGGTCATGCTGACCGGCAAGGGCAGCCCGGTGCTGGCCCGCGACACCATGTTCGCCGTGGTGATGATCGTGTTGAACGGTATGGTGGGTCTGTGCCTGCTGGTGGGTGGACTGCGCCACCACGAGCAGACCTACAACCTGCAGGGCGCGGTCTCCTACCTTGCCGTCATCATCCCGCTCGCCGTCATCAGCCTGGTGCTGCCTAATTTCACGCAGGCCACCGCCGGGCCCACGCTATCGACGGCCCAGGCAATCTTCCTGGGGGTGGCCTCGCTGGTGATGTACGGCGTGTTCCTCGGCATCCAGACGGCACGCCACCGCGACTACTTTGTGCACGATGGCCGGCCTCTGGACGCGGGCGCAGCGGTGAGCGCTTCCCCCAACGGCAGCCGCGCCGGCCACGCGTGCCTGCTGCTGGCTTACCTGGTGCCGCTGGTGCTGCTGGCGAAACAGATCGCGATTCCGATCGACTACGCCATCCACGTGGTCGGCGCGCCCGTTGCGCTCTCCGGCTTTCTGGTGGCCTCCCTCGTGCTGCTGCCGGAGGTGGTGGCCGCGGCCCGGGCGGCGGCCGGCAACCAGCTCCAGCGCTCGGTCAACATCGCGCTCGGCTCGGTGCTGGCCAGCATCAGCCTCACCATCCCGGCGGTGCTTGCCATCGGGGCGTGGACCGGGAACACCATCGTTCTGGGTCTCGACGCCGTCAGCATGGTGATGCTGGTGCTGACGCTGGCGGTGAGCGTGCTGACGTTCGCCAGCACGCGCACCAACGTGCTGCTGGGCGTGGTGCACCTCCTGCTGTTCGTCACTTACCTGTTGCTGATCTTCGAGAGCTGAACGGCCGCCGGCACGGGCGCCAGCCTACTGGCCCTGGCCGAGCGAGTAGCCCGCCTCGCCGTCGAAGGTGCACAGATTCTCGGTCTTGATGAAGTCGAAGCCGGCGCGCTGCACGCGCTCCAGCAACTGCACGACCTGGCCGTGGCTGGACGGCGTGCCTTCCGGCGCGAGAAACCGGCAGCGCCAGTGGTCGGTGCAGAAGGTCTCGGGGAAACCATCCGGCCACACCTTGACGCCGCGATTGGTGATCATCGCGAGCCGGAAATCCGCGCCTTGCGACGGCGCCAGTGCGGCGCCGAGCGCGGCGGGTTCGCCGCGCCAGTGCAGGAAGACGTCCACGCCGACGATGGCCTTCACGGCCGGGGCGGGGCGGGGCGCTGCCGCGAGCCGCAGCGGCCCGTGTCTGCTGTCCGCGATCGCAACGGGCAGGCGCGCAGGCTTCTCGCCCAGCCGTGCGATGACGGCATCGGCGAACGCACGCGTGCCGACCGCGGTGCGCGTTTCGGGACCCTGGATGTCCGCGGTGTGCACCCCATCCTCCAGGGTGCGCAGCCAGGCGTTCCTGATTTGCGCCGCAAGGGCGCCCTGGCCGATGTGGACCAGCATCATCATGGCGCCGTTGAGCAGGGCCGACGGATTGGCGGCGTCTTTGCCCGCGAGGTCGGGCGCGCTGCCGTGGACCGCTTCGAACATCGCGACGTGATCGCCGATGTTGGCGGAACCCGCAATCCCGACCGATCCCGCGATCTGGGCCGCCACGTCCGACAGAATGTCGCCGTAGAGATTCGGCATGACCAGCACGTCGAATTGGCCCGGCCGGTCGGCCAGCAGCGCGGCGCCGATGTCGACGATCTTGTGCTCGTGCTGAAGGTCGGGGTATTCGGTGGCGATGTCGTCGAACACCTTGTGGAACAGGCCGTCGGTCATCTTCATGATGTTGTCTTTGGTGAAGCAGGTCACCTTGCGGCGCCCGTGGGCCCGCGCGTATTCGAAGGCGTAGCGCACGATGCGCTCGCAGCCCGGGCGGGTGATGAGCTTCAGGCACTGGTAAACCTCGTCCGTCTGGCGGTGCTCGATGCCGGCGTACAGGTCCTCCTCGTTCTCGCGCACGATCACGACGTCCATGCCCGGGTGGCGGGTGGCCACGAACGGATGGTAGGTCGTGCACGGGCGCACGTTGGCGTAGAGGCCCAGCGTCTTGCGGATCGAGACGTTGAGGCTCTTGTAGCCGCCGCCCTGGGGCGTGGTGATCGGCGCCTTGAGCAGCACGCGCGTATTGCGCAGGGTTTCCCACGCCGCCGGCGTGATTCCAGAGGTGTGTCCGGCGCGGTAGACCGCCTCACCGATCGCGATCGGGACCAGATCCAGCGGCGCGCCCGCTGCCGCGAGCACGCGCAGCGTCGCATCCATGATCTCGGGGCCGATGCCGTCGCCGTGAGCGACGGCGACGCGCGTGCGCGTGGTGACGAGCGTGGGGGCCGGGGGCGGTTGCATGTGCATGGTCGTTCCTTGGGAGTGGTGGCGGTGGGGACGGCCGCGATCTTCGATGATTCAAACGGTTATTAAAAGTAAATTGTTATCATTGATATGATAGTATTTTATCTATATATATAAACCCCGCGTCGTGCCCATGCCCAGCCGTCTCCCCGCTCCGCCGCCGTCCGTTGTTCCGGGAGCCGCAGGCCGTGTGCGCCGGCCGCGCGCCACGCTCCGGCAGCTGGCCGTCTTCGAGACCGTGGCGCGCCATTTGTCGTTCACGCGCGCGGCCGAAGAGCTGCACCTCACGCAACCGACGGTGTCCGTGCAGATGCGCGAGCTCACCTCGGCGGCGGGTCTGCCGTTGTTCGAGCAGATCGGCAAAAAGGTGTCGCTGACCGCGGCCGGACTGGAGCTGCGGCGCACGGTAGTCGACGTTTTCGAAGCCTGGGCGCGTTTCGAATCCGCCGTTGCGGATCTGCAGGGTTTGAAGCGCGGCCGCCTCGCGCTGGCGGCCGTGACGACCGCCAGCTATTTCGTGCCGCGGCTGCTCGGCCCCTTCTCGCGCCGCTATCCCCAGGTGGACATCGCGCTCGAGATCGCCAACCGCGACGCGGTGATCGAGCGCCTCGCGGCGAACCGCGATGACCTCTACATCATGGGCGCGCCGCCGGAGCATCTGGATATCGAGAAGATCGCCGTGCTCGACAACCCGCTGGTGGTGCTGGCCGCCCGCGATCATCCGCTCGCCCGCGCGCGACGCATCCCGCTGGCGCAGCTCGCTGGCGAGCGCTTTGTCGCCCGGGAACCCGGCTCGGGGACGCGCATGGCCGCCGACCGGCATTTCCGCGCCCACGGCATCGAACGCGTGATCCGGATGGCGCTCGGCAGCAACGAAGCGGTCAAGCAGGCAGTGGCGGGCGGCCTCGGCATTTCGGTGCTGTCGCTGCACACGCTGACCGCGGCGGAGTTGCGCGGCCCGCTGCGCATCCTCGACGTGACCGGGTTTCCCATCCGGCGGCGCTGGTACGCCGTGCACCGCCGCGGCAAGCAGCTCTCGGTGGTCGCGCGGACGTTTCTCGAATACCTGCGCGCGGAGGCCATGGCGAGCATGGCATTGCCGAACGTAATGACAGGGCACCAAAAGCGCAATTGACGCAGTGCAGCGCGTCGATACAATCGCTGGCACCAAGGGGGAGTAGCTCTCCGTCGGATTGCCGTCAATACGAAGTGCTTTGCGCTGAAGCGCTTCCGGTATTCCGGGCCGCCATGATCTGATGGCGGCGAGCAAGACCTTTGCCGCAATGGCGAAGGTCGTCCCCGAGTCGGACCGAGGACGGGAAGCCTTTCGCCCAGCGACGGCGCAGGGCTTTTTTTTCGTTCATCGTCAGGCTCGGGAGACCCGTAAGTGAATACCGCAAAGACAAGCTGGACGTGCGTGAGCGCGACTCGCCGATGGCTGGCCGCGCGGACGCGGCCGGTGCGAACGCGCCTTTGTAATGCGGCGATCGCGTGCGCACTCGCCACGTGCGCAGTGTCGGCCACACCCGTTCTGGCGGCGGATGCGGCTCCCCGCGACGCGCACGCGGGGCTGCCCGTCTATACGCTCCCCGAGGTACTGAAGATGGCGCTGGAGCGCAATCCGGGCATCGCCGTCGCCGCCGCGCAGCGCGAGGCGGCCGAGGCCGGGCGCGTGACCGCACGCGCCTATCCGAATCCCTCGATAGAAATGGGCGGCGGTTCCTCGCGCGGCCGGCAGACCGGTGTCATCAACGGCAACGCCTGGGCGTTCGGGCTCGCGCAACCGCTGGAGTATCCGGGCCTGCGCGGCGCACGCAGCCTCGCGGCGGAGGCCGGCGTCGCGTCAGCGAACGCGGGCATCGACGTCTTTCGCGTGAACCTGACGGCGGCTGTGCGCAGTGCTTTCTACGATGTGCTCAGGCGCCAGGCCGAGGCGGCGCTGGCGGGAGAGGACACTGAACTGCTGCGCAGCGTGCGCACCCGCATTGAGGTGCGCGTGCAAACCGGGGAGGCTCCCCGCTTCGATCTGATCCGGGCCGACACCGAACTGCTGAACGCCACGAAAGCGCAGGAAAGCGCCGTGCTTCGCGTGCAGCAGGCGAAGGCCGCGCTGGCGCGGCTCGCCGGCGCACTACCCCGCAACTTCGAGGTCAAGGGCGAACTGGCGCCGGACCGTCCGCTACCGTCCCTGACCGCCATGCTGGAGCAACTGCTGGCCACGAGCCCGGACTTCGCTCGCGCGCGGGCGGAACTCAGACAGGCCGAAGCGCGGCTTGGGCTGGAGCGCGAACTCCGGCTGCCGCCGGTGACGCTGGTGGCAGGCGGGGACCAGGATCCGGACCGGCGCAACCTGATGCTGGGACTGTCAGTGCCCTTGCCGTTGTGGAATCGCCGCGAAGGGCCGATCGCCGAGGCGGTCGCAGCCGTGGCCGGCGCCCGCGCGCGCGTTGAAGACCTGCGGCTCGCGCTCACGCAGGATCTCGAGATCGCTTTCCAGCACTACCTCATCAACCAGCGCCAGGTGACGGTCTTCGAGAGCGGCCTGCTGAGACAGGCGGAAGCCGCGCTCAAGGTCGCCGAGGCCGCGTATCGCTTCGGCGAGCGCGGCATCCTCGATTACCTCGATGCGCAACGCACCTTCCGTTCGGTGCGCGCCGATTACCTGAACGCCCGCTACGAGTTGCAATACGCGCGCATCGACATCGACCGCCTGCGCGCCGTTGAGCCCTGATTGCCGACCATGACTCCGGAGCTTCTGATGTTGCGTACTGTCACGATCCGAACCGCGGCCCTGGCCTGCGGGCTTGCGTTGGGTCTCGCCGGGTGCGGCGAACCCCCGCCACCAGTCGCGGCGCCGACCGATCCCGACACGATCGTCGTCGCGCCGGAACTCGCCGCGCAGCTGACCCTTGCCACCGTCGCAAAGGTGGAAATCCGCGCAACCCTGCGCGTGGCGAGCCAGGTCAAGGTGGACGAAGAGCGCGTGACCCGCATCGGCGCGCCCGTCACCGGTCGCATCACGGACATCCGGGCGCAGCTGGGGAGCCGCGTGCAGGCGGGCGAAGTGCTGGCCACGATCAACAGCACCGAGCTGGGACAGGCGCAGCTCGGTTTCCTCAAGTCCGCGTCGCAGATGCAGCTCCAGACGCGCGCGGTGGAGCGCGCGAAGGCGCTGCTCGCCGCCGATGTGATCGGCACCGCCGAACTCCAGCGGCGCGAGGCCGAGCTGCAGTCGGCGGAGGCCGAGATGCGCGCCGCCGCGGACCAGTTGCGCGTGCTCGGCATGTCGCGCGCCGCGCTGGACAAGCTCGCGGCGACCCGCCAGATCAGCTCGGTGACGCCGATCACCGCGACGCTCACCGGCACGGTGATCGAGCGCAAGGTCACGCCCGGGCAGGTGGTGCAGCCGGCCGATGCCCTGTTTACGGTGGCCGATCTGTCGACCGTGTGGGTGGTGGCGGAAGTGCCGGAACAGCAGTCGGGCCTGATCCGCGTAGGCGAGCAGGTGCAGGTCGAGCTGCCCGCGCTGCCAACCCGCGACATCGTGGGGCTTCTGATCTTCATCAGTGACATCGTGAATCCAGAGACGCGCACCATCACCATCCGGACGCAGGTCAGGAACGCGGACCGCGCGCTGAAGCCCGCCATGCTGGCGACCATGCTGATCCGTTCCACGCCAACGGCGATGCCGGGCGTGCCGGTCGCCGCGGTGGTCCGCAACGGGACCCGGGACTACGTCTACGTGCAGTCCGCGCAGGACCCCCGAAGCTTCCGGCTGCGCGAAGTGCAGCTGGGGACGGAGTACGAGGGCAATCGCGCCGTGGTGGAAGGGCTGCGCGAAGGCGAGACCATCGTCGCGGAGGGCAGCTTTCACCTGAACAACGAACGCAAGCGCCGCGAGCAGGGCCGCTAGCATGATCGACGGACTGGTTCGCGCGTCCCTGCATCAGCGCCTGATCGTCGTGGTGATCGCGCTGATCGTGCTGGCGTTCGGGCTCAACGCCGCGCGCAAGCTGTCGGTGGACGCCTTCCCCGACGTGACGAACGTGCAGGTGCAGATCGCCACCGAGGCGCCCGGGCGCTCGCCCGAGGAAGTGGAGCGCTTCGTCACCGTGCCGCTGGAGATCGCCACCACGGGGCTGCCGGGTCTGATCGAGATGCGCTCGCTCAACAAGCCGGGACTCTCGCTCATCACGCTGGTCTTCACCGACAAGACGGACGTCTACTTCGCGCGCCAGCTCGTGTTGGAGCGCATCATCGAGGTCGCCGCGCGCATGCCCGCGGGCGTGACACCGGTGCTGGGTCCCGTGTCCACGGCGCTGGGCGAGGTCTACCAGTACACCCTGGAGCGGTCGGATGATGGCAAGCGCGCGCTGAAGAAGGAGGAACTGACCGAGCGGCGGACGGCCCAGGACTGGGTGGTGCGGCCGCTGTTGCGTTCTATTCCGGGCGTCGCGGAGATCAATTCCACGGGCGGCTACGTCAAGCAGTATCAGGTGCTGGTGAACCCGGACCGTCTGCGCGTGTACGGCCTGACCGTGCATGACGTGTGGCAGGCGCTCGCGCGCAACAACGCGAACTCCGGCGGCGGCGTTCTGCCCCAGCGCGCCGAGCAGTATCTCGTGCGCGGCGTGGGCCTCATCCGCGACCTCGAAGACATCCGCGCCATCGTGCTCAAGGAGTACAAGGCGACGCCGGTGTACATCCGCGACGTGGCCCAGGTGACCTTCGGCGAGGAAGTGCGCCACGGCGCCATGATCAAGGACGGCTACACCGAGGCGGTCGGCGGCATCGTCATGATGATCCGTGCCGGCAACGCGAAGGAGGTGGTCGGTCGCGTGAAGGCGCGCGTCGCCGAGATCAACGCGAAGGGCATGCTGCCGGGCGGCCTCAAGATCGTTCCTTA
The DNA here is from genome assembly GCA_964641785.1 of uncultured Streptomycetaceae bacterium. Lineage (GTDB taxonomy): Bacteria > Pseudomonadota > Gammaproteobacteria > Burkholderiales > SG8-41 > CAZXNF01. The sequence goes on from CAZXNF010000025.1 coordinate 11,172, forward strand.
CTACGACCGCTCCGAGCTGGTGGACGCCGCGCTGTGGACGGTCACCAAGGTGTTGCTGGAAGGCGTGTTTCTGGTGATCGTCGTGGTGTTCCTGTTTCTGGGGGATGTGCGGTCCAGTGTCATCGTGGTGGCGACGCTGATCCTGACGCCGCTGGCGACGTTCATCGTGATGAACCATTACGGCCTGTCGGCGAACCTCATGTCGCTGGGCGGGCTGGCGATCGCGATCGGCCTCATGGTGGATGGCTCCGTGGTGGTCGTCGAGAACGCGTTCGCCCGGCTGGGGCAGCGCAAGGACGAGAGCCGCGTGCGCGTCATCCTGGACGCCGTCCTCGAAGTGGCGACGCCGGTGATCTTCGGCGTCGGCATCATCATCCTGGTGTTCCTGCCCCTGATGACGCTCACCGGTATGGAGGGCAAGATGTTCGCGCCGCTCGCCTACACGATCGCGATCGCGCTCGCGATCTCGCTCGTGCTGTCGCTGACGCTGACGCCGGCGCTGGCGACCTACCTCCTGAAGGGCGGGGCCGACCACGACACGCGGTTCATCGCTTTCCTGAAGCGGCCGTACCTGCGCCTGCTGGACGCCGCGCTCGCCAATGAGAAGCGGACCGTGCTCGCGGCGGTGGCCGCGTTCGCCGGCGCGATCGCGTTGCTGCCATTCCTGGGCACCGCATTCATTCCGGAGATGCGGGAAGGCTCGATCTCCCCCGGGATGGACCGCGCGCCCAACATCTCCATCGATGAGTCGATCAAGCTGGAGATGGAAGCCATGCGGCGAGTGATGGAAGTGCCGGGCGTGAAGATGGTGGTGTCGCGGCTCGGGCGCGGCGAGAGCGCGGCCGACCCGGCGGGGCCGAACGAGGCGGATCCCATCGTCAGCCTGAAACCGCGCGGGGAATGGCCTTCGGGCTGGACGCAGGACGACATCGCGCAGGCCATCCGCGACAAGCTCGCCAGCATCCCGGGCGTGCAACTGGTCATGGCGCAGCCGATTTCGGACCGCGTGGACGAGATGGTTACCGGCGTGCGCTCCGACGTGGCGATCAAGATCTTCGGCGACGACATGGAGGCGCTGAAGTCCAAAGCCACGGAGATCGCCAGGGTCGCCAACGGCGTGCGCGGCGTGCGCGATCTGCGCATCGAGCGGGTCACCGGCCAGCAGTATCTGACGATCACCATCGACCGCCAGGCGATCGCCCGCATCGGGCTCAACGTCTCGGACGTGCAGGATGTGATCGAGACCGCTGTGGGCGGTAAGATCGCGACCGAGATCTACGAGGGCGAGCGGCGGTTTGCCGCCGTCGTGCGGCTACCCGAGCGTTTCCGGGACAGCATCAAGGACATCAGCCAGGTGGTACTGTCCGCGCCCAACGGCGCGCAGGTGCCGCTTGCCGGCATCGCGAAGATCGAAGTGGTGGACGGGCCGGCGCAGATCAGCCGCGAGACCGCCAAGCGCCGCATCGTGGTGGGCATCAACGTGAAGGACCGCGACCTGGGGGGCTTCGTGGCGGAGTTGCGCCAGGCCGTCGACGCCAAGGTCAAGCTGCCGGAAGGCTATTACCTCGAGTGGGGCGGCACCTTCCAGAACATGGACCGCGCGCTGGGGCACCTCATGATCATCGTGCCGGTCACGGTGGGGGCGATTTTCTTCCTGCTCTTCCTGCTGTTCAACAGCGTGCGTTTTGCCGGGCTGATCATCACGGTGCTGCCGTTTGCGTCCATCGGCGGCATCATCGGACTCGCCGTCAGCGGGGAGTACCTGTCGGTGCCGGCCTCGGTCGGCTTCATCGCGCTGTGGGGCGTTGCCGTACTGAATGGGGTCGTGCTGGTGTCCTACATCCGCAAGCTGCGGGACGACGGCAGGCCGCAGCGGGAAGCCATCGTGGAAGGCGCCATCCAGCGTTTTCGGCCGGTGATGATGACCGCCACGGTGGCGCTGCTGGCGCTGATCCCGTTCCTGTTTTCGACCGGCCCCGGTTCCGAGGTGCAGCGCCCGCTGGCCATCGTGGTGATCGGGGGGCTGATCACCTCGACCCTGCTCACGCTGGTCGTGGTGCCGGTGCTGTACCGCTTGTTCGAGGAAAGGAGGATAGAAGCATGAAGGAAATCAAGGCGATCGTGCGTCCGGCGCGCATGAACGAGCTGCGCCGGCTGCTGCTGGGATTGCCCGATTTTCCGGGCATGACGGTCACGAGCTGTCGCGGGGTCACCGCGCCGGCACTCAAGTCGGGGACCTCGTTCCGCGAGGAGCTCGTCGACTACAGCGACAAGGTCTGCCTGCTGATCGTCGCGGAGGACGCGCAGGTGAACGCCATCGTGGAGGTAATCAGGCGCACGGCCACCACCGGACGGCTGGGGGACGGGGTGTTGTGGGTGACGGCTCTCGAGCATTGGGAGCGGCTCGCGCCGCCGGTCGGCCGGGGGTCCTGAGGGACCGGCACACCGCGGTGGCACCCACAAATCAGCATGACCGGCGTATCATCGATCAGCCGTTTTGCCTTGCCAGCAACGGCACTGAAGGTACCGGTATACCGCCGGACCAGGTTTGGGGAGCGCGTGCGTAATGTGGTGGGAAAGCCTGAAGCGTTACCTGACCGACTGGCGCCGCGACCGCACCACCTTCCGGGAGCTGCGCGAGTCCGGTGTTTCCGGCAAAGACGCCTCGGTCTACCTCGAGTTCCTGCAGGCCACGCGTACGGCGGATCGAGACGGGGAACCCCGCTCCGGCATTCCCGACGCCGCGGCCGCGGACGAAGCCCGCCGCCAGCATCGGCGGTAAACCGGCCCTTCCTTACTTCTTCACCGGCGGCAGGTCGGTGCACACGCCTTCGTAGAGCTCCGCCGCCATGCCGACCGATTCGCCCAGCGTGGGATGCGGGTGAATGGTCTTGCCGATGTCTTCCGCGTCCGCGCCCATCTCGATCGCCAGCGCGAGTTCGCTGATCAAGTCGCCGGCGTGCGTGCCGACGATGCCGCCGCCGACGACGCGGTGCGTTTCTTCGTCGATGAGAATCTTGGTGAAGCCTTCGTCGCGGCCGTTCGCGATGGCGCGCCCGGAAGCGGCCCACGGGAACTTGCCGACGCCGATCTTGCGGCCCTGTTTCTTGGCCTCGTCCTGCGTGAGGCCGACCCACGCGATTTCGGGGTCGGTGTAGGCGACGGACGGGATCACCCGCGCGTCAAAGAAGCTCTTTTGTCCGGCCGCGGCTTCGGCGGCGACGTGGCCTTCGTGCACCGCCTTGTGCGCGAGCATGGGC
>CAZXNF010000025.1:14441-15781 GCA_964641785.1 uncultured Streptomycetaceae bacterium
TGCTTGTCCACGGGGATGAAGCCGCGTTCGTCCACCGTGACGCCGGCCTTGTCGGCGGCGATTTTATTGCCGTTGGGGCTGCGGCCGACACCGAGCAGGACCAGGTCGTAGGTCTGCGGCTCGGCGGGCGCCTGTTCGCCTTCGAAGGTCACGCGGATGCCTTCTTTCAGGGCTTCGACGGCGACGGTCTTCGTCTTCAGCATGACCTTGTCGAAGCGCTTGGCGTTGAACTTTTGCCAGACGGCGACGAGGTCGCGGTCGGCGCCCTGCATGAGGCCGTCCAGCATCTCAACCACGTCGATGCTGGCGCCCAGCGTCGAATAGACCGTCGCCATCTCGAGGCCGATGATGCCGCCACCGATGACCAGCATGCGTTTGGGCACGGCGGCCAGCTCCAGTGCGCCGGTGGAATCCACGATGCGCGGGTCTTCCGGCACGAACGGCAGCGTCACGGACTGCGAGCCCGCCGCGATGATCGCCTTGGCGAACCTGGTGACCTTCTTTTCGCCGCTCGGCTTCTGGCCGTCGCCCGCGGTGACCTCGACTTCGACATGGTGCGCGTCGAGGAAACGGCCGTAACCGCGCACGACGGTGACCTTGCGCATCTTCGCCATGCCGGCGAGACCGGTGGTCAGTTTGCCGACGACCTTGCCCTTGTGCGCGCGCAGTTTCGCGAGGTCGAGCGTGGGCTTGCCGTAGGCCACGCCGAGGTCGGCGAAGTGCGCGGCCTCGTCCATCACTGCCGCGACGTGCAGCAACGCTTTGGAGGGGATGCAGCCGACGTTGAGGCAGACGCCGCCGAGGGTTTTGTAGCGTTCGATGAGCACCGTCTGCATGCCGAGATCGGCCGAGCGGAATGCCGCCGAGTAACCGCCGGGGCCTGAGCCGAGGACCAGCATCTCGCATTCCTGGTCGACCTTGCCCGCGTAGCTGCCGGCGGCGGGCGCGGCCACCAGTTTCGGGGCGGCGGGAGCTGCTGACGGTGCGGGCGCCGCAGCCGGGGTGGCTTTCGCCGGCGTGGGTGCTGCACCGGCGGCAGGCTCCAGCGTCAGGATCAGCGCGCCCTGCGAGAGCTTGTCGCCGACCTTGACCTTCACGTCTTTCACCACGCCCGCCTGCGGCGCAGGCACGTCCATCGTTGCCTTGTCGGACTCCAGCGTGACGAGCGGGTCTTCCTTGGCGACGGTGTCACCCGGCTTTACCAGCACCTCGATGACGGGAATGTCCTTGTAGTCGCCGATGTCGGGGACTTTGATTTCAATCAGCTTCGGCATTTAGAATCCATCAGTAGTGTCCGGTTTATTCGATGTCCGCCGGCCGCAAAGCCAGTGTTGACGCGG
>CAZXNF010000026.1:0-15733 GCA_964641785.1 uncultured Streptomycetaceae bacterium
GTCTGCAGTCCGCCTACAGCGCGGGTGCCCGCGATGCCGACGCCTGGGTGCGTGAATATGCGCCTCTCGTCAAGCGCATCGCCCATCACATGATGGCGCGCCTGCCGGCCAGCGTGGAACTCGACGACATCATCCAGGCCGGCATGATGGGGCTGCTGGACGCGATCAACCGATACGAAGACAACCACGGTGCGCGCTTCGATACCTATGCTGCCCAGCGCATCCGTGGGGCCATTCTGGACGAGTTGCGCGAGCACGACTGGCTGCCGCGCAACTCGCGCAAGAACATGCGGCGCATCGAGGCGGTCATCCACAAGCTCGAACAGCGTTCCGGGCGCGCACCGTCGGAGACCGAGGTTGCGGCGGAACTCAAGGTCCCACTCGACGAATACCAGACGATGCTGCAGGACGCACGCGGCTACCAGATCTTTCATTACGAGGACATGCTGGACAGCGACGAGCATTTCCTCGACCGCAACATCAGCGACGAACAGCCCGGTCCCCTCGATCAGCTGCTCGACGAGGCGAAGCGCAAGCAGTTGGTGTCGGCCATCGGCAGCCTGCCCGAGCGGGAGAAAACGGTGATGAGTCTTTACTACGAACGCGAACTGAACCTCCGCGAGATTGGCGCGGTGCTCGGCGTCTCCGAGTCGCGGGTATGCCAGATCCATACACAGGCGATCGCTCGCTTGCGCGCCCAGTTACGCGACCTGTGAGCGGGTCGGTCAAAATGTCAACGCGTGGCGGACTCGACCCGGCGACCGTCGGCGGCCTTCTGCTTGCGGCCGCCGGCATTTTGGGCGGGCAGTGGCTGGAGGGCGGCCGCCCTGGCGCGCTGGTCCAAGGCGCGGGCTTCTGCATCGTCTTCTTCGGCACCGTCGGTGCCGTGCTTACGCAAACGCGACTGGCCGTCTTCGGTGCCGGGCTGAAACTGGGCTGGTGGGCGGTGGTTACGCCCCCGGCGGCGCGCAATCACATCGTGCTCGACGTCACCCGCTGGGCCGAAAGCGCGCGCAAGGCCGGCGTGCTCAAGCTCGAAGCCGCCGCCAACGCCGCGGAACCGTTTGCCCGGCGCGGTCTGGAACTGCTGATCGACGGACGCACCCCGGAAGAAATCCGCGAGATCATGGAAACCGAGATCAACGCCTACGAGGATCGCCTGCGCCAGGCTGCGCGAATCTGGGATGCCGCGGGCGGTTACGCGCCCACGATCGGCATTCTGGGTGCCGTCATCGGCCTGATCCAGGTGATGGAAAACCTGACGGAGCCCTCGCGGTTGGGTGCCGGCATCGCGGTCGCTTTCGTCTCCACCGTGTATGGGGTGGCGATGGCGAATCTGCTGTTCCTGCCGGTCGGGAACAAGGTCCGCACGCTGATTGCTGAACTGGTGCGCGAGCGGGAAATGCTGGTGGAAGGACTGGCGGCGATTGCCGAAGGCGTCCACCCGCGGCTCATCACCCGCCGCCTGCGCGGATACCTGGGCTGACCCGGCGATGGCGCGCCGGCGAAAATATTACGTTGACCGGCGCCAGTCGGACGGACAGGAGCGCTGGCTCGTCTCGTACTCCGATTTCATCACGCTGCTGTTCGCGGTATTCGTGATGCTGTACGCGGTGTCCAGCGTGAGTGAATCGAAATACAGAAAAATGTCGGCATCCATCGGCGCAGCGTTCGGCGTCGACAAGGCCACCGTGAACGACGGTGCGGCGACGGCGCAGGATGCCGCAGCAGGGGCGACCGCCGAGGCGCGTGGGGGCGCTAGGCCCGGCCGGGAGGGGGGCAGCGACACGACCGATCCCGGTCTGCGCAATCTGGTCCGTGGACTCACCGAGGCACTCGGGCCGCTGCTCAAGAGCGGTGAAGCCCAAATCATGGCCACGCCGCGCGGCATCAGTATCGAACTCAACGCCGGTGCTGTTTTTCCTTCCGGCAGCGCACTGCTTGCGGAACGGTCACAACTCGCCCTCGCGCCGGTGGCACGAGCGCTCGCCCGCGGCAACCTCCCCATCCAGGTCGAGGGTCATACCGACGACCTGCCCGTCGCGAGCCCGGCTTTTCCTTCCAACTGGGAACTGTCGTCGGCGCGCGCGGCCAGTGTCGTGCGGGTGCTGGCCGCAGGGGGGGTCGACCCCCGCCGGCTCGTGGCTCAGGGGTATGCCGAGTACCAGCCGGTGCAGTCGAACGGAACAGCGGCGGGCCGGGCCCGGAACCGGCGCGTTGTGCTGACGGTACTGGCGACCGAGGACATGGCCCCCGTCGAGCAGCGAACCCCCGCGACGCCCCCAGGCGCCGTGGTCCGGTAGTGACCGCGTATCCGCCACCGGGGCCCGGTCCGGGTAGCGGTGACGCAATCACCTGTGCGGTGATTGTATGGACAAACGCTCTCCAGGCAGCGCAGGAACGACCTAAGCGACCGAGAGGGCGAAGGGGTGCGACGGCGTTGAAGTGCAGGGTACGTCGTGCCGGCTGGGATGGAAACTACGCCGTTCGGAATGGTGATCGAATCCGCCCCTACCGCGGCGATACTGGTCAGGGCCGCAGGGGGCATCGCCCTCGTCAATCGACAGGTTGAACTGTTGTTTGGCTACCCGCGGGAAGAATTGCTCGATGGCCCGGTCGAACGTCTGGTTCCCGCCCGGCTTTCCCCTCATGCAGGCCCGCGCACCGATTACCTCATGCAACCGGCACCGCACTCCATGGGCGTGGGTCGGGATCTATATGGCCTGCGCAAGGACGGCAGCGAGTCCCCTGTCAGAAATCGGTCTGAATCCCGTGCAGATCGACGGATAGCGATGCGTTATCGCAACGGTCCGGGACATTGCCGAGCGCAGGAAAGTGGAAAAAATGCGGAATGCAAACGAGGAGCGCGAGCGGCGCGTTGAAGCGAGAACGGCGGAATTGGTACAACAGGCCGCGGAGCTTACGAAGGCCAAAGAAGCGCTGCAGCAAAGCAATCTCGACCTGCAAAAGTTCGCCTACATTGCGTCGCGCGACCTGCAGGCGCCGTTGCGGACGATCAGCGGCTTCGTGCAACTTCTGCAAGGAACCTACCGCGACAAGCTCGATGCCACCGCGATGGACTGGATCCAGCGCACGGCCAAGGGCACACAACGCATGCATGCGCTGATCGGCGAGCTACTGGCGTACGCGCAGGTCGATACGAGCGCAAGGCCGCTGCTTCCCACCGACCTGAACGAGGTGTTCGACGAAACGCTGCAGTGGCTTGCCGCGGCAGTGCTCGACGTGAATGCCACTGTCATGCGGAGCCGCCTGCCGGTGGTTGCCGGTGGTTGCCGGGGACCGGGTGCAGCTGGGCCAGCTGCTCCCGCACCCGATCGGTAACGCGCGCAAGTACCGAAGCGCCAAGCCACCCGTGGTGCATGTGTCGGCACGCGAGGCGGCGGCCGAGTTCGTCATCTCGGTGCGCGACAACGGCACGGGCATCGCGAGAAGATTTTCGAGGTTTTTGAGCACCTGCATACGCAGCAGGCGCAGACCGGCGCCGGGATCGGCCTCGCCATCCGCCGGCGGGCGGTCATGCGGTATGGCGGGCGGCTCTGGGTCGAATCGGCGGCGGGCGCCGGCAGCACGTTTCACTTCACCACACCCAAGAGGGACAACCGGCCTTGAAGCACGAACAGTTGAAGAACGCGCGCGTTGCCCGCATCCTGCTGGTGGAGGACAACGAGGACGATGTGGAGTTGCTTCGCCAGGGATTCAATCTTGCAAAACTGGCGATGGATCTGCACCGTGTAGAGAACGGTGTTGAGTGCATGGCCTTCCTGCGCAAGCAGGGCAAGTACGCCGGCAAGCCGCCGCCCGACCTCATCCTGCTTGACCTCAACATGCCGATCATGGGCGGTCGTGCGGTGCTGGCGGCCATCGCGGCGGCTGCGGAACTGAGGCACCTGCCGGTCGTCATACTCACGACGTCGGCGGGGGAGCAGGGCATACTCGCCATGTACAAACCTCGCTGCAGTTCCTACCTTGTCAAACCGGTGGACTTCGCGCAGTTCCTGCGGGTGGTCCGGACCATGACGGATTACTGGTTTACGGCGGTGGTACCGCCCGTCAAAGGGGGTGAGTAGAGGGCCGTTGTCCGGCGCTCAGGCGGTAGCCAGGGCCCGGGCACCGCGCGCGACCGCCGGTTGACCGTCAGCCGAGTACAAGGAAGTGAGGGTGTCTTGGCGGAGGATGGCGAGGGCGCGTGCGGTCTGCTGAAGTCCGGCATCGATCAGCTGCCCGCAGCGCCGGTTGGCGGCTCCCGCCGCTGTGGCGAGCTGCTGCAGCCGTTGCCAGAGATGGGCGGCCTGCGTGTTCGCCCGCGTAAATCCCCGCAGTCCGCCTTGCGCCGCGGAATAGCCCGCCGCGTCCAATGCTGCGTTCCGGCCGGCCATGAGCGCCGCCAGTTCGTCCGCCGCGCGCAGTTTGCGGGCGGCAATCTCCTGCACGGCATCAGCATCGCGCGCGAGCAGCGCACTACGTTCGGTGTCCACGAGCGCAGACCAAGACTCGAGTGCTGCGCACTCGCGCGCGAGCGCCCGCAATACCGCTGCCGTGCGGTCAGTGGCAATCATGCCCGGGTGGCGTCCAGCAGGGCGCGGGCGGCGGCGATCAGGCTGTCCGCGATGGCCTCGGGATCAATCTGGAGCTGGCCGTTGGTGATGGCCTGGCGTATCTCGGCCACCTTCCGGGCGTCGAAAACGTCTGGGCTGGCGGCGATTTCATGGGACAGCGCCTGCAGGTGCGCCGCAGCGGGAGACAGTTGGACCTCGACGCTTGCCGCGTCACCGGGGTCGGGCGCCCGGGCGCCCTTGGGCACACGGGCGTCCGCTCGCACTTCGCCGGTCTGGCCGGATTTGAGGCTAGGATCGATTTTCATGGGATTGGCCTTGGTTTACGAGTCCCTTTACGGGGGATGAATGCCATAACGGCAACTGGTTTCCAGAACTTTAGGCAAACCGCCCTGCACCCTTGTAGGAATCCGGCCCACAGCGATACGGAATCCTCGTCAGAAACCCACTTCCACCACGCCGTTGGCCCGCGCCACTCCTGTGATGATCTGTCCGGTGGCGGTCTGGACACGGGTGGGTTGTCCCTCCAGGGCGTTGCCGACGGCCCGGCCTTCGGCGGTGATCTGAAAACCGCGCCCGGTGGCGACGATGCGCACCGTCTGGCCCTGTGTTACCGCAGGCGCGGCCCGGAGCATGTCCTGACGGAGCGGTTGGCCGGCCATCAGAGTTACGGTAACGGTCATTCCGACGGCCTGCTTGTAGTCCACGACGGCCCCTCCCGGAAGCTGGGTGAGGTCGCCGCTGAGTGGGAGGAGGTCCTCGGCCAGGAGGGTCTGGCCCTGGCTCAGGGGCCGGGCCGAGACGAGATATTGTCCAGCAACGCGGACGATCACCGGGACGTACACCGTCCATGGCGTTCCGGCGACACAGCGCACCCCGACAGTGGCGTTGCCCCACAGACGAGCCCCGGGTGGGAGGAAGGCCTCGAGTGCCGGACAGGCCGGCAGGCTGGCGCGGCTGTCGAAGATGCCGACGCTGGACTGGACCTGTCCCGGCAAGCCGGTTGTTTCGCGGCGCAGGAACTGGTCCACGGTACGGATGATCTGCGCGGGATCCTGCCGCTCGAAAAGCGCGGGCTGGGCCAAAGCGGGGGCAAAGGGGCCCACGGAAAGCAACACGGCGATGATCACCGGCAGCAGGGCGCTCGACAGCGAGACCCGGCGGAAAGGGGGATGCCAAAGACGGGACATGGTGTGGTCCTCGCACGGAATCGAAGTTTGCCGGGAGAGCAGGCCGACCGCCTGTTTCCACGACGCCGCCATGAAACCATGCGGCGGTGCCCGCCCGTGCATGGAATTGAGGGGGGCTTCGGCCCCTGTTCGCCGTTTGGTCCCGGCCGGGACGGACTTAGTCTTGCACCCGTCACCACCACGGCGGTTACCGCCAACGGACTAGCCGACATGATCGACAAACTCGATGCCGCGTTTGCCTTCCACGAAAAGGCGCTGGGGCTGCGTGCGCAGCGCCAGCAACTTCTTGCGACCAACATCGCCAACGCCAATACGCCGAATTTCCAGGCGCGCGATATCGACTTCGCCGCGGCGCTCAAGGCGGCTACCGGCGGCAGCGGCACGAACCGACTGGCGCAAAGCGCGGCCGGACATCTCGCGAGCAAGGGCAGCGATGCCGGCGGGACGCTGGAGCCGCAGTATCGCGTGCCTACGCAGCCCAGCATCGATGGAAATACGGTGGAAATGGACCACGAGCGGGTCCAGTTTGCCGAAAACGCCCTGCGCTACGAGGTCCATCTGAACGCGCTCAGCGGGCAGATCAAGACCATGCTCGCCGCCCTTCAGGGCTGACCGGAGATAGACCATGTCACTCGATTCGATACTGAACATCGCGAGTTCCGCACTGACGGCCGAGTCGCACCGACTGAACACGACCGCCAGCAACCTCGCCAATGCGCAGAGCGCGACCGGACCGGACGGTCAGCCGTACCGCGCCAAGCAGGTGGTGTTCGGCGCCTCGATGCTGAACGCCCAGGGCGCCACCGGCGTGCGTGTCACAGGGGTGATCAACGACCCCTCGCCCCCCAGACAGGTATTCGATCCCAAGCATCCGCTCGCGAACGAGCAAGGCTACGTCGTGATGCCCAATGTCAACGTCATCGACGAGATGGTGAACATGATCTCTGCTTCACGCGCCTATCAGAACAATGTCGAAATGCTGAATACCACCAAGACGCTGATGCTCAAGACGATGACCATAGGCCAGTAAAGGAGCCAAACCATGAACACCGTACAGGACGTATCCCACCTTAGCGCGACCCTCGGTCTCGGCGCCTCGGCGTCGAGCCAGGCGGCGTCGGGTTCTCCCGCCGAATTGCAGGATCGGTTTCTCACCCTGCTGGTGACGCAGATGAAGAACCAGGATCCGCTGAACCCGCTCGACAACGCGCAGGTGACGTCCCAGCTCGCGCAGTTGAATACCGTCACCGGCATCGCGAAACTCAACACAACACTGGAAGCCATGGCTGCCAGCATCGGCGCGCAACAGGGCGTGCAGGCCGCCGCGCTGGTCGGCCATGGCGTCCTCGTGCCCGGCTCAACGATCGCGCTGGCGGGCGGCAACGGCGTGTTCGCCGTGGACCTGCCGCAGGACGCCGGCAGCGTTGTGGTGACCATCAAGAACGCCGCTGGCAAGGTTGTCCATACAACCGATGTCGGGCCCCAGAAGACCGGTACGGCCATCCTGCAGTGGGACGGCGCGACGGACGCGGGCACGACGGCACCCGACGGCAACTATACCTACAGCGTTGCCGCCAACGCGTCAGGCAAGGCGGTATCCGCCACGGCCCTCAGCTACGGTCGCGTGAGCGCGGTCATGCCGGGCGCCGATGGCGCCAGGCTGAATGTCCAGGGCGTGGGCAATGTCCCGCTCGCGGACGTCCGCCAGATCATCTAGACAACACAACACCAGGAGACTCGTCATGGGATTTCAGCAAGGACTGAGCGGACTGAACGGCGCAAGCAAGGGGCTCGATGTCGTGGGCAACAACATCGCCAATGCAAGCACCGTCGGCTTCAAGACATCGCAGGCGCACTTCGCCGACGTGTATGCCAATTCGCTGGGTGGCAGCGGCGCCAACCAGGTCGGCATCGGCACGAATGTGATGGCCGTGGCCCAGGAGTTCACGCAGGGCAACGTGACCACCACCAACAACCCGCTCGACATGGCGATCAACGGGCAGGGCTTCTTCCGGATGAGCGAGAACGGAACGATCACCTACGCGCGCAACGGCCAGTTCCACATGGACCGGTCCGGCTACATCATCGACGATGCCAACCGCCGGCTGACCGGCTATCCGGTCGACGCGACCGGCAATATCGTGCAGGCGGCGCCGGTCGACCTGCAAGTCGTCGCCGGCACGCTCAATCCGCAGGCGACCGCGCAGACGGGGATCAGCGTCAACCTCGACGCCCGTTCGGCGCCTGTCGCGGCGGTCTTCAACCCGAACGATCCGACGACGTTCACGACGTCGACTTCAATGTCGACCTACGACAGCCTCGGCTTCGCACACACCGTGTCGATTTACTTCGCGAAGACCGCCGCGGTGAACGGATGGAACACTTACGCCACCGTCGACGGCACCGCCGTGGGCAACGTGAACCTCGGTGCCGGCGCGGGCAATCCGGCCGCGCTGGCGTTCAACAGTTCCGGCGCGCTGACATCCGGCATGCCGCTCAACATGTCCATCGATCTGAATGCGGTGGCCACGGCGCTCGGCACCGTGAACGGCGCGACCTCGCCGATGGCCTTTACCCTGGACTTCGGCGGCAGCACGCAGTTCGGCTCCGTCTTCGGCGTCAATTCACTCACGCAGGATGGCTATGCTTCGGGCCAGTTGGCCGGCATTGCGATCGGCGGCGACGGTGTGATTCTCGGCCGCTATTCCAACGGCAGGTCCAATCCGCTGGGGCAGGTTGTGCTCGCCAATTTCAACAACGCGAACGGTCTGGCGCCGCTGGGTGGCAACCAGTTCGCGGAAACATCGGAGTCCGGTCTGCCGCAAGTGGGTGCACCCGGTTCCAGCAACCTGGGGGTGCTGCAATCCGCGGCGGTCGAGGAATCGAACATCGACCTGACCGCCGAACTGGTCGAAATGATCATCTTCCAGCGTGTCTACCAGGCCAACGCGCAGACCATCAAGACGCAGGATTCCATCCTGCAAACGCTGGTTAACATTCGCTGACCGCGGGCGGGCAGTCAAACAACGTGGCTAAGGGAACGACATGGACCGGATGATCTACGTGGCGATGACCGGGGCAAAGCATGCGGCCGAGCGCCAGGCAACGATAGCCCACAATCTCGCGAATGCCACGACGACTGGCTACCGGGCAGACGTAAACGCGTTCCGCGCGGTCTACGTCAAGGGACATGGGCTCGAAACGCGCGCTTTCGTGATCGAGTCGACCACCGGCAGCGATTTTGCACCGGGCCCCGTGCAGCAGACCGGCCGCGATCTCGACGTCGCCGTTCAGGGCAAAGGCTGGATCGCGGTCCAGCTCGATGACGGCTCGGAGGCTTATACCCGCAACGGCAGCCTGCAGATCAATGCCAACGGCCTGTTGCAGACGCGCGGCGGCTTCAGCGTTGCCGGAGACAGCGGCCCGATCAGCATTCCGCAGGATACCCAGCCGGTCATTGGTCGTGACGGCACCATCTCGGCGGTGCCGTTCGGGACCAAACCGAACACGGTCAGCACCATCGGCCGCATCAAGCTCGTCAATCCCGAAGAGTCGCAACTGACGAAGGGGCCGGACGGCCTGTTCCGCCTCAAAGGGGGCGGCCAGGCCGAAGCGGACGCCGCCGTCGGCGTCATTTCCGGCGCGCTCGAGGGCAGCAACGTCAACGTCGTGGAGGCCATGGTCGGCATGATCGAGACGGCGCGCCAGTACGAGATGCAGATGCAGTTGTTGCAGAAAGCCGAACAAAACGCCAGCCAGGCGACACAGATTCTCTCGGTACGCTGAATTAACGCCGCCACAGTAGGAGTCAACCATGATTCGCTCGCTCTGGATTTCCAAGACCGGCCTCGACGCGCAGCAGACGCAGCTCGATGTCATCGCCAACAACCTTGCCAACGTCAGCACCAACGGCTTCAAGCGTTCGCGGCCCGTGTTCGAAGACCTGCTGTACCAGACCCTGCGGCAGCCGGGGGCGCAGTCGTCCCAGCAGACGCAGATTCCATCGGGGCTGCAGATCGGGACCGGTGTGCGTCCGGTGGCGGCGCAGCGCATCTTCACGCAAGGCAACCTGCAGCAGACCGGAAACGCGCTCGATATCGCAATCCAGGGGCAGGGCTTCTTCCAGGTGCTGCTGCCGGACGGGTCCACCGCCTACTCGCGCGATGGCTCGTTCCAGCTCGACAGCCAGGGGCAGCTGGTGACCTCCAGCGGCTATACCGTGCAGCCGCAGATCACGATTCCGGCCGGCGCGCAGACGATTACCTTGGCCAAAGACGGCACTGTTTCGGTGCTCACGGCCGGTCAAACACGCCCGACGCAGGTTGGTTCCCTGCAGATCGCAAACTTCATCAACCCGGCCGGGTTGCAGGGTATCGGTGAAAACCTGTATCTCGAAACAGCGTCGTCGGGAACGCCCACGGTCGGGCAGGCTGGGACCAACGGTCTCGGCAGGCTCAACCAGGGCTACGTCGAAACCTCCAACGTCAACGTGGTGGAAGAACTCGTGAGCATGATCCAGACGCAGCGGGCGTACGAGATCAACTCCAAGGCAGTGCAGACGGCAGACCAGATGCTCGGCCGTCTGGCGCAGCTCTAGGTCGCATCATGAACAAGTTCCCGCTCGTGCTGGCCGGACTGCTCGCCGGCTGCCAGATCACTCCGCCACCGATTGTGCATCAGCCGATGTCGGTGCGTCCGCCGCTGAGCCCGTCGTCCGCGCAGAGCAACGGTGCCATCTATCAGGTCAGCAACAGCTACCGCCCGATGTTCGAGGACCGTCGGGCGCGCTACGTTGGCGATACCCTGGTCGTCAACATCGTCGAGAAGACGCAGGCCAACAAGAAGTCCGGCACCAATGTCGACAAGTCCAACGCCATGCAGTACGGGGTGACGTCCTTGCAGGGGTTGCCCGGCAAGAGTTTCCTGAATTCGTCCCTGAACGCCAACTCATCCACCAAGTTCGATGGCAGTGGTCAATCGACGGCCAACAACGACTTTGCCGGCACGATTACCGCGACAGTCATCGACGTCTACCCCAACGGCAACCTGCTGGTCTCGGGCGAGAAACAGATCGCGATGTCGCAGGGCACGGAGTTCATCCGCTTTTCCGGGGTGGTCGATCCGCGTTTCATCAGCACGCTGAACACGGTGATTTCCACTCAGGTGGCCGATGCACGCATCGAGTACCGCGCCAACGGCATCATCGACGAGGCCCAAATCCTGGGCTGGCTCGCGCGGTTCTTCCTGACCTTCCTGCCGTTCTGACCATGAAGCCCACACGCTGCAATATCCGTGCCGTTCTCTCGCTCGCGCTGTATGCGCTGGTGCTGGCGTTGGGCCTCCCCGACGCGCGCGCCGAGCGTATCAAGGACCTGGTTTCGGTGCAGGGCGCACGCGGTAACCAGCTTATCGGTTATGGACTGGTGGTCGGCCTGGACAACAGCGGTGACCAGACCACGCAGACGCCGTTCACCGTGCAGAGCGTGGTCAACATGCTGTCCCAGCTCGGTGTGAATGTTCCGCCCGGCGTGACCATGCAGTTGAAGAACGTGGCCGCCGTGATGGTGACCTCGACCCTGCCGGCGTTCGCCTCTCTCGGGCAGACGATCGACGTGACCGTGTCCTCGCTGGGCAACGCCAAAAGCCTGCGTGGCGGCACGCTGCTGATCAGTCCGCTCAAGGGCGCGGACGGCCAGATCTACGCGATGGCCCAGGGCAATGTGGCGGTCGGTGGTGCGGGCGCCTCGGCCAACGGCAGCAAGGTCCAGATCAACCATTTGAACGCCGGCCGCATCCCGGCGGGTGCCACAGTGGAGCGCACCGTGCCGACGCAGGTGGGGCAGGGAGATTTCCTGCAACTGGAGGTCAACACGACTGATTTCACCACGGTCGCCCGCATCGTGGATGCGATCAACGGCCGCACGGCTCCAGGCACCGCGCAGGCGGTGGATGGGCGGGTGATCAGAGTATCGGCGCCGGCCGACGCCAACGAGCGGGTGGCCTTCCTGTCGCGGATCGAAAGTATTGACGTTGCCCTTGCGCCAACGATGGCCAAGGTGATCGTCAACTCGCGCACGGGTTCGATCGTCATGAACCAGACGGTACGAGTGGAGACATGCGCCGTCGCGCATGGCAACCTGTCCGTCGTGATCACGACGACGCCGGTCATTAGCCAGCCCGGCGCGTTTTCCTTGGGCCGCACGGTCGAGGCGAAGCGGTCCGACGTGCAGATACAGCAGGAGGCCGGCAGTCTCATCATGGTGCCTGTCGGCGTATCGCTCGCCGACGTGGTGAGGGGGCTGAATGCACTCGGAGCAAACCCCGCCGACCTCGTGTCGATCCTGCAGGCCATGAAGGCGGCGGGCGCTTTGCGCGCCGATCTGGAGATCATCTGACATGGCCCTCAACCTCGGCGCCGAACTGAATTCACTGTCCGTCGATACCCGGTCGATCGAGGACCTGAAACAACGCGCGCTGAAAGACCCGCAGGGTGCGGTCAAGGACGCGGCACGCCAGTTCGAAGCCCTGTTCCTGCAAATGATGCTGAAGTCGATGCGCGACGCCGGGGGGGCGCACGACGGCCCGCTCGACAGCGAGCAGACCCGCACGTACACCTCGATGCTCGACCAGCAACTGGCGCAGGTGATGGCCAAGCGCGGCACCGGCCTGGCGGACGTGCTTGCACGGCAGATGTCCAAGGAACTCGGAACTGCTTCAGCTCCGGCCGAAATCGCCACGGAACCGGTCGAGGAGCAGCCAGTAGCGGTGGTGCCGGCGGCGACCATGCCGGCCCCGACTCGCCCACCGACGGCGGAGATGCTCGGCACGCGTGCCAAGGATTTCGTCAGCCGGCTCTGGCCGCACGCGGCGGAAGCAGCCCGCGAGACCGGTATTCCGCCCCCGACTCGCCCACCGACGGCGGTGATGCTCGGCACGCGTGCCAAGGATTTCGTCAGCCGGCTCTGGCCGCACGCGGCGGAAGCAGCCCGCGAGACCGGTATTCCTCCCCGGTTCATCTTGGCCCAGGCCGCGTTGGAAAGCGGGTGGGGCAAGGGAGAGATCCGCCATGCCAACGGGTCGACGGCCCACAATCTGTTCGGCGTGAAGGCCGGCCGCCGCTGGTCGGGACCGGTGGTCGAAACCCTGACGACCGAGTACGTCGGCGGCACGGCGCAGAAGACGAACGAGCGCTTTCGTGCGTACGGATCGTACGCCGAAGCTTTCAAGGACTACGCGCGGATGCTGAAGTCGCAGCCGCGTTACGCCGCGGTGATTGAGGGGGGTCGGGACGCCCAAGGCTTCGCGCGCGGGTTGCAGCAAGCCGGCTACGCAACGGATCCGGCCTACGCGGACAAGCTGGTGCGTGTCATCAACAGCAACCTCCTGAGGCAGGGCATGACGGGTTGAATGGCGCGCGAAACGGCGGCTTCAAGTCGCCGCCGTTACTGCCGTAGATCCTTCTCGTCACCCCGCCGTCAAACTTCGGAACGCTTACGTGGGAACCAGCCTTTACGGGATCGGACTGTCAGCGCTGAATGCCGCCCAGCTTGGGTTGGCCACCGCTGGCCACAATATCGCCAACGCGAACACGCCGGGATACAGTCGCCAGCGTACCGAGCAGGCCAACGCACTGCCTTTGCAAACCGGCGCGGGTTACGTGGGGCAGGGCACTCGCGTCGTTACCATCCAGCGCGTATACGAACAGTACGCCGCCAACCAGGTGCTGCAATCGACCGCGCTCAGCGCATCCTATGGCGCCTACAGCACGGCCCTCTCGCAGATCGACAATCTGCTGGCCGACAGCAGCGCGGGGCTTGCTCCCGGGCTGCAGGACTATTTTTCGGGTGTCCAGAACGTCGCGAATCACCCCTCCGACAGCGCCGCACGAACCGCCCTCCTCGCGTCTGGCCAGGCGCTGGCTGCGCGCTTTCACCTACTGGATGGACAGCTCAGCGATCTGCGCAGCGGGGTTAACGCGCAGATCGACGCCAGCGTGGGTGCCATCAACGGCTACGCCCGGCAGATTGCCCAGTTGAACCAGCGCATCCTCGTGGCGCAGGGCGCGGGGGGAGGGCAACCACCGAACGACCTGCTGGACCAGCGCGACCAGCTCGTCGCGCGACTGAACGGTCAAGTGTCGGCGACAGTGGTGCGCGAGTCCGACGGGAGCTACAACGTCTTCGTGGGGAGTGGCCAGCCGCTGGTGATCGCCAGCCAGAGTTATGCCCTGTCGTCCGTCGCGGATCCCACCGATCCGAGCCGTAAAACGGTGGCGCTGGCCACCGCCGGCAACAGCGTGCTGCTGCCGGAGGCATCGCTGACCGGTGGACAACTGGGCGGCATGCTCGCCTTTCGCAATGAAGCGTTGGAGCCGGCACGCAACGAACTCGGACGCGTGGCGATTGCCGTCGCCACGGGAATCAACAACCAGCAGTCACTCGGACAGGACCTCACTGGCGCCTTGGGAAGCGCGTTCTTCACGCTGCCACCGCCTCAGGTGGTGCCGAACACGCTGAATACCGGTACGGCACAGATGACCGGCACGATCGCCGGCGGCAATGCGCTGACCGCAAGCGACTATCGCCTCGCCTTCACGGGGCCGAACTACACGTTGACGCGTCTGTCCGATAACGTTCAGCAGACGATCACGCCGGTCGCGCTTGGGGCTGGCGTGACGGTTGACGGCTTCACGCTGACGCTTACAGCGGGAGCCGCAGCCGCGGGGGACGCCTTCCTCATTCGGCCGACCGCGCAAGGCGCCGCAGGCATCGATGTGGCCCTGTCCGATCCCGCGCGCATCGCCGCCGCGGCCCCGATTCGCGCTGCGGCCGGCGCCGCCAATCTCGGTAGCGGGATTATCAGTGCAGGTGCCGTCAACGGACCGGCCCCGCCCAACGCCAACCTGCAACAGCCCGTTACGCTCACGTTCACCGGCGCGGGCACCTACGACGTCAACGGCACCGGTACCGGCAATCCCACCGGCGTTGCCTACACGGCGGGCACTACGATCACCTACAACGGCTGGACGGTGAGCCTGAACGGTGCGCCGCAGGCTGGCGATACATTCACGATAGTGCCGAATACGGCCGGCAGCGGGGACAACCGCAACGCGCTTCTCATGGCGGGACTGGAAACGCAGAAGACGGTAGCGAACGGCACTGCTACCTATCAGTCAGCCTATGCCCAACTGGTGGCGAGCATTGGCATCCAGACCGCCGATGCCCAGAACATGCAGGCCGCGGAAGAGGCCGCACTGATGCAGGCAACCCAGCTCCAGCAGTCCGTCTCAGGGGTGAACCTGGACGAGGAGGCCGCGAACCTCATGCGCTACCAGCAGGCGTACCAGGCAGCCGGCAAGGTCATGCAGATCGCGGACAGCCTGTTCAAGACCCTGCTGGATCTCGGCCGTTAGACCTCAGGAGTGCATCCATGCGTATCAGCACAAACACCTTATACGACCGTGGCGTGACCGCGATGCAGGGCCAGCAGTCGAAAGTCCTGCATACCCAGCAACAGATCTCGACGGGCCGGCGCGTGCTGACCCCCGCGGATGACCCGATCGCCGCGTCGGGTGCGTTACGGGTACAGCAGTCGATGGCCACCAACGCGCAGTATCGCACCAACCGGGACGCCGCTGTCGCGCAGCTTTCACTGACGGACGAGGCGCTGAGCCGGGTGGTGAATGTGCTGCAATCGGTCCGGGAAACCGCGGTGAACGCCGGGAACGGTGCCTTGTCTGCCACGGACCGGGCGACGTTGGCGCAAGCCCTGACCGGGCAATACGACGAACTGATGTCGATCGCCAACACAGTCGACAGTGATGGCAATTACCTCTTCGCTGGTTTCCAGACGGGGGTTCGACCGTTCAGCCAGAGCGGTGGCGGCGTAAATTTTCTCGGTGACGAGGGCGTCCGGCGCGTCCAGGCCGACGCCACCGCTCTGGCTGAACGGTCGAACCCCCGTCTGGAA
>CAZXNF010000027.1:0-15238 GCA_964641785.1 uncultured Streptomycetaceae bacterium
GTCGACGGTTCGCACATCCGGACCTTGCTGCTGACGTTTTTCTATCGCCAGATGCCGGAACTGATCGAACGCGGGCACATCTACATCGCCCAGCCGCCGCTCTACAAGATCAAGCACGGCAAGCAGGAGCGCTACCTCAAGGACGATCACGAACTGAAGGAATACCTGCTGCGGCTGGCGCTCGAAGAGGCGGAGCTGTACACCACCGCGGCGGGCAAGCCGCTGCAGCGGGAGGCGCTGGAGCTGGTGGCGAAGCAATATTTCGTCGCCGAAGCCGTCATCGAACGGCTCAGCCGGGCGACCGATCCGGTTGTGCTCAATGCGTTGCTGCGCGATCCGGAACTGGATATTTCCAGCGAAATGGCGGCCGCCGCGAGCGCCGCCAAACTGAACAAGCTGCTGGACGACAGCGACCTCAAGGTGGAGCCGCGCTTTGACGACAAGCACGAGCGCTACTTCCTCCTGATCACCCGCATGCAGCACGGCAACGCGCACCAGACCGCGATCGACTGGGATTTCCTGCACAGCGGCGACTACGAGGAAATCCGCAAGACGGCGCAGGTGTTGCAGGGGCTGCTCGGCGAGGGGGCTTACGTCAAGCGCGGCGAGCATCGCCGGCCGGTGACGGCGTTCAAGCAGGTGATCGACTGGCTGCTGGAGGAAACGCGCGGTGGGCTTGGTGTCCAGCGCTACAAAGGGCTGGGCGAGATGAATCCAGGCCAGCTCTGGGAAACCACCATGGATCCGACGGTGCGCCGCCTGCTCAAGGCGCAGATCGAGGACGCCATCGGCGCCGACGAGATCTTCACCACCCTGATGGGTGACCTCGTCGAACCGCGGCGCGCTTTTATCGAAAGCAACGCGCTGGGCGTGCGCAACCTCGATATCTGAGAGCCCTGCACCAGGAGAGCAGGCCCCAGACGGGTTAGGACGCGGCGGCTTTTTTGGCCACCGCGCCCGCTTTGGCTTTGGTGCCCTTGGCTTCCCGCGGCGCAAACTCGAAGGTCACCTTGCCCCCTTCGCCGCGTACCAGAAAGGCGGAGAAAGGCCGGCCTTTCTTCGAAATGAAGCGGTGCAGCAGGTCGGTGCGGCCGGTCGCCAACAATTTCTGCATCTGCTCGGTTTCCATCTGGCGCTGGAGAATGATCTTGCCCGACCGGAAGTCACACGTGCGTTCCGGCCCGACGGACTTTTCGCAGACGAAAGCGATGCCGTGGTCGAACACGCGGGAACCACATTTCGGACACGGCCCCAGCGCGGTGTGGCCTGAAAAATCGACCGGTTCGGCGTTGTCGCCGCCGGACTGGCCGAAATCGAATTCGATCTTGTACTCGGGCGGCACCAGCTTGAGCATGGCGGCAAACGGTTTGCCCAGGCGGCTGCGAAAGCCCTGGAGTGGGCCGACTTTGCCGGCCTTGATGAGTTCATCGACTTCCTGCGGTTCGAGTTGGCGCCCGGCGAGGATGCGCCAGAGCGAAAAATCGCATTTCTGGCACTGGAACTTCTTGTAGTTTTCCTTCACAACGCCGGCGCATTTCGGGCAGGCCGTTGCCAGCGTGGAAAACTCGCCAGGCACCGTGTCGCTCTCGTGACTCTTGGCGCGCGCGACGATCTTCTTCGTCATCGCCTCGATCTGGCGCATGAACTGCTCGCGTTTAACCTTGCCGTGCTCCATTTCCGACAACTGGTATTCCCAGTCGCCAGTGAGCTCGGGCTTGGTCAATTCGTCGATCTGCAGGCCGCGCAGCAGAGTCATGAGCGAGAAGGCTTTGGCCGTCGGCTGCAGTTCGCGGGCGCTGCGCTGTACGTAATCCTGAAGGATCAGCCCCTCGATGATCGACGCCCGTGTCGCGGGCGTGCCGAGGCCCTTTTCCCGCATGGCCTCCCGCAGTTCCTCGTCTTCCACCAGCTTGCCAGCGCCTTCCATGGCGGACAGCAGCGTGGCCTCGGTGAAACGCGGCGGCGGTTTGGTCTGCAGCGCCTGGACTTCGACGGTTTGCGCGAGCGGCTTCTCGCCGGCTTTCACCACCACCAGTTCCGGTGTCGTTTCCGACTGCAGGTCACGCCCGTACACTTCCAGCCAGCCCGGCGCGACCATGATGCGGCCTTCGGTTTTGAAGGCCTCGCCCTCGACGCGCGTGATGCGGGTCGTGACCCGGTATTCCGATGCCGGATAGAACACGGCCAGAAAGCGCTTGACCACCAGGTCGTAGAGCTTCTGTTCCGGCTCCGACAGCACCTTGGGTGCCAGCGTGGTCGGGATGATCGCGAAGTGATCCGATATTTTGGCGTTGTTGAAAATCCGCTTGTTCGGCTTGACCCAGCCTTGCTTCAGCACTTTCTTCGCGAAGGGCGCGTAGTTGCTTCCCGGTCCGGAGACGAAGGCGCCATCCTGCAGCATCTTGAGCGTGTCGTTGACCGTGTCCAGGTAGTCCTCGGGCAGCGCACGCGCATCGGTCCGCGGATAGGTCAGCACTTTGTGCTTCTCGTACAAGGCCTGTGCCAAGCCCAGCGTGTTGCGGGCCGAGAAACCGAAACGGCCGTTGGCTTCGCGCTGCAGGCTGGTCAGGTCGTAGAGCAGCGGGGAGAGTTGCGTGGCCGGCTTGCTTTCCTCTTCCACCGTGGCAGGTCGGCCTGTGCACTTGGCGCGGATGGCTTCCGCGCGCGCGCGTTCCCACAGGCGCTCGGCCTTCAGTTCGGCATCGTCTTCGCGCTGCTTGCGGTCGAAATTCTCGTCGAACCAGCGGGCATCGTATTCGCCCGCCTGCGCCGCAAACACGGCATGTACTTCAAAGTAGTCTCGCGGCACGAACTTCTTGATGCGTTCCTCGCGGTCCACCAGGATGGCGAGGGTGGGTGTTTGCACGCGGCCCACGGTGGTCAGGTGGAAACCGCCGGACTTGGAGTTGAACGCGGTCATCGCGCGCGTGCCGTTGATGCCGACCAGCCAGTCGGCCTCCGACCGGCAGACCGCCGCATCGGCGAGCGGCAGCATTTCCTCGTCAGTGCGCAGGCGCGTGAAGCCGTCCCGGATGGCGGCGGGCGTCATCGACTGCAGCCACAGCCGCTGCACGGGCTTGGTGGTGCCGCTGTGGCGCGCGATGTTGCGGAAAATCAGTTCGCCCTCACGGCCCGCGTCGCAAGCGTTGACGATGCTGCCGACGTCCTTGCGCTTGATCAGCTTGACGAGGGTCTTGAGACGCTCGGCGTTCTTTTCGATCGGTTGCAGGGCAAAGTGGGGCGGAATGACCGGCAGGTTGGCAAACGACCATTTGCCCCGCTTGACTTCGAATTCCTCAGGCACCGCCAACTGCAGCAGGTGGCCGACCGCCGACGACAGCACGCGGTCGTCGCTTTCAAAGTAGTCGCCCTGCTTCTTGAAGCCCCCCAGCACGCGGGCGATGTCGTTGGCGACGGAGGGCTTCTCGGCAATGATGAGTTGCTTGCCGGACGCGCTGCCAGAGGCGGCGCGGCTGGTACGTGCAGCGCGGGCGGCGGGCGCAGGTATTGCTGGTGCAGCGCGCGGCGATTTTTTCGCGAGCGTTTTGGCTGCAGCAGTTTTTTTTGCGCTGGTTTTTTTTGTCGCCATCGTTCGCGCCGGCCAGACGGGACTGGGGCCGGCGGGCCGTCCGGGGTTTGGAGAGCGGCGGATGATACGGACAAAAAAAACCCCGGGCAAGGAGACGGGTCACGTCCCGCGCTTGACGCGCTGTAGTCTTCCGCCGGCGAGAATCGCGATTTCCCCTGCTAGTTCAAGGCTGAGCAGCACGGACTGCAAGGCGTGAGGCGGGATTCCGGTGCGGGCGGCCAGCGTGTCGCCATCGCACGGATCCCAGCCCAATGCGTCGAGGATGGCTGCGCTGGACGCATCGTGAGCCGCCTGCAGTGGCGTGTCCGATGGGACCTGAGAAGCCGGGGCTGCGAAGCGCAACTCTTCCAGTACGTCTTGCGCACTATCCACCAGCTTCGCGCCCTGCTTGATCAGCAGGTGAGAGCCCTTGGCGAGCGGCGAATGGATGGAACCGGGCAGAGCGAACACATCGCGGCCCTGCTCGGCGGCGAGCCGCGCGGTGATCAGCGAGCCGCTGTGCACGGCCGCCTCGATCACCAGGCAACCGAGCGAGAGACCGGAGAGCACCCGGTTGCGACGCGGGAAGTTGCCGGCGAGCGCGCGCGTGCCGAGCGGAAACTCGGAGACGAGTGCGCCTTCCTCCGCCAATTGGTGCGCGAGCGCACGATTGCGCGCGGGGTAGACGACGTCGATACCGGTGCCAATGACGGCAACGCTGCGTCCCGTGCCCGCCAGGCCGCCGCGGTGTGCGGCGGCATCCACACCAAGTGCGAGTCCGCTGACGATGGTCAGACCGGCGTCCGACAGCGCCCGTGCAAACGCTTCGGCGTTGTTGCAGCCCTGCACTGTGGCATTGCGGCTGCCGACGACGGCGACTGCCGGCAAGTGCAGCAGGGAAGCCCGGCCCTTGACGAACAGGACCGGCGGCGGATCGGCAATCTCTGCGAGTAATGCGGGATAGCCCGGCTCCTCCGGTATCAACAGGGACTGGCTGTCGCCATCGCACCAGCCTAGCGCCGCTGTTGCCGCCTCCGCGTTGCCTCCGCTGTGTATGCTTGCCGCGAGTTCATGGCCGACCACGCGCGTCAGTGCGGAGACGGTTGCAGCCAGTGTGGCGCTGGCGCAGCCAAAAGCCTCCCGAAGTTCACGCAGCCGCGCTGGGCCAAGGCCCGGCGTAAAAGCCAACCGGAGTGCGGCTTCCAGTTCCGGGAGGCCGGCAGCGGGCATGGGGTCTTCCGCCGGCAGCGAGCCCTCAGGGATTGAGGGCCATGTCGTAAAGATCGACCTGAAGGTCGGATTGCATCACGAGTGCGAAAGCGCTCTTTTCGAATACGCGAAAGACCATGGCCAGGCCGTAGCGGAACTCCGGCAACTGTTCGACGGGAATGTTGACCGCCGGATTCTGGAAACTGCCGGAACCCAGACCGAAGTAACCGTACACCGGCGCGTTACGGGCCTCGATCGGAACGCTGCGGTAGGGACGAAGCTGGTTATCCGCGGTCGGGCCGGTCCGGCCGTAGAGTGGTGCCTGCCGCAGGGCTGTCCGGGCGGCCGGATTGCGCCACAGCGCCAGTACATTGCCGACTTCGACGCCGTCGCGGCTTCCTTTCGAGATGACGATGATGCGGTACTGCCCCGTCTCATACAGGTTGTCGTACATGTAGACGATCTTGGCCGAAACCGGTTTGGCGGGTGCGCGGGGATAGAAGTTGTCCGCGAGTTCCTGGCGCGGTGCGGGCACCAGTGCATCACCGAAGAAAACTTCCTTTTTGGCCGACGTCATCTGCAGCGTATCAACGGGCCCCCGTTGCGTGACACGCGCGTCGCCGAGATAAATGGCGAGCCAACCGAGCGTCTCCTTGTTGTCCGGATCGACCAGCCTCTGGTCCCGCCGCAGGATCTGCCAGAAGTCGGTACCGACATCGAGTCCCTTGGAATAAAGCCGGCTGCCGCTGCCGACGGCCAGCCGGCTTTCCTGGACGGAGATCACCACCGGCACCTTCGCGAGGTCGTTTTCGCCGACGATACGCGACTGCGAAAGAAAAGGCCCGATCGCCGTCAGCGGGATGGTCGGAATCGGCTCCGGCGGCAGACTGTCGGCGCGCACCTGCGGTGAAAGCGTGATGGTGTTTTCGACCCGCAGGCTGACTTCCATACCGCTGCGATCGAGCACCAGCACTTCACCCGGGAAAATGAGGTTGGGATTACGGACCTGATCCCGGTTGGCTTTCCACAGTTCGGGCCACTTCCAGGGGCTCTTCAGATAGCGCCCGGCAATGCCCCAGAGCGTGTCGCCGGGGACTACGACGTAGCGGTCCGGTGCGTTGTGCTGCAAATCGCTCACGGTGGCCGCGTGTGCGGCAGTCGCGAGGGTCAGCGCTGCGAGGAGCGTCGATATAATCGGTTTCACGGATAATTCCCCTCTTTAACGACGGTTTCAGCCATTATGTGGCCGCACGGTGGATGGCTGACGCGTACTCGCCAACGCTATCTCAGCACGATCAACTGCGCGATCAATGGCAAACCGCCGTAAACTAAAGTCATTGTTTAAAGTCTGCCTCTAGTACGTTAAATTTGCAAGAAATTATGGCGATTTTACCCATCTTGGTGTACCCGGATGATCGATTGCATACAGTGGCGACGCCCGTCTCCGCCGTAAACAACGAAATTCGTAATCTGATCAATGACATGGCTGAAACCATGTATGCCGCGCCGGGGATTGGCTTGGCCGCAACACAAGTGAACGTTCACAAACGTATCATCCTGATGGACCTGTCGGATACGCACGACGCCCTGCAAGTCTTCATCAACCCTGAAATCGTCGCGCGATCCGGGGATGCCGAATCTGAAGAAGGGTGCCTGTCAGTGCCCGACATCTTCGAAATCGTGCGCCGCGCCGCGCAAGTGACGGTGCGCGCGCTGGACCGGAATGGACGTCCCTTCAGCGTGGAGGCCGAAGGCCTGCTGGCGGTATGCCTACAGCACGAGATCGATCATCTCGATGGCAAGGTGTTCGTCGAATATCTTTCGCGGCTGAAGCGCAGCCGCATTGCCAACAAACTGGAAAAGCAGCGCGCGCGCGTCATGTAGCGGCCCGCGCTGAACGTACCGTGCGTCTCGTTTTCGCGGGTACCCCGCCGTTTGCTGCTGTTGCGCTCGATGCGATCGTGGACGCAGGGCATGTCGTGGCCGGCGTGCTCACGCGGCCGGACCGGCAGGCGGGCCGCGGCCTTGCCCTGCAGGCCAGCGCAGTCAAGGCGTGCGCAACTCGCCGCGGTCTGCCGGTGTTGCAGCCCGTCGGTCTGCGGGAGCCCGGCGCGCAGGCGGCCCTGTTCGCGCTGGCACCGGAACTGATGGTCGTGGTCGCCTACGGATTAATTCTGCCGCCAGCAGTACTGGCCGTGCCCAAAAGGGGGTGCGTCAACATTCATGCTTCGCTTCTGCCGCGCTGGCGCGGGGCCGCGCCCATACAGCGCGCGTTGCTGGCCGGCGATGCTGAAACCGGCATCACCCTTATGCAGATGGAAGCCGGCCTCGACACGGGTCCGACGCTGATGCAGACGCGGGTCTCCATCGGGCCCGACGATACGACCGGCAGCCTGCACGACCGCCTCGCGACGCAAGGTGCCCGCGACATCGTCGCCCTGCTGGGATCGGCTGCGGGTTTTCCATCAGTGGTGGCGCAGGACGACCGGCTCGCCACCTATGCGGAAAAGATCACCGCGCGCGACGCCGAGGTCCTGTGGACGCAAGCCGCGTCGGCAATCGAGCGCCAGCTCCGCGCCCTCCATCCGCGTCCGGGCGCTAGTGCCCGGATGGATGGTGTTGCCATCAAGCTGTGGCAGGGACGACCGGTTGCGGCGGCGGGGACAGCGCCGGGAACGATCGCCGCGCTGACCGCAGAGGCCATCGTGGTCGGTTGCGGCGAAGGCGCGTTGGCCATTACGGAATTGCAGCGGGCCGGCGGTCGCCGGCTGACGGCACCGGCCTATGCGGCGGGCGCTCGACTGCGTGTCGGCCAACGTTTCGACCCGCCACCGGACGCGTGATGGCATGAACGACATCCAGAGGTTTGCCGCGAATGCCGTAACCCGCGTACTGGCGGGTGCCAGCCTCACCGCGACGCTCGATCACCTGCGGGCCGCGGAGCCGACGCTGACGGCTCACACGCGCGCGGCAGCGCAGGATGCCGCTTACGGCACCCTGCGCTGGCTCACGCGCGTGCAGGCGCTGCTGGCGCCCCTGCTGCGCAAACTGCCCGATGACCCGCGGGTGGCCGCGCTGCTGTGGGTGGCGGTCTACCAGTTCGAATACACGCGCGCCGCACCGCATGCGGTCGTCAACGCGGCGGCGGCCGTGGCGGGCCGCTGGACGCACGGACACGGCACGGGTTTCGTCAACGGCGTGCTGCGCAATTACCTGCGCCGCCGCGAAGCGCTGGCCGCGGGGCTCGTGACCGACGAGGCCCGCTACGCCCATCCGCACTGGTGGATCGAGGTGCTGCGCGAGCAGTATCCGGCACGCTGGCGGGAGATCCTCGACGTGAACAATACGCACCCGCCGTTCACGCTGCGGGTGAATCGCCGGCGCACCACCCGCGAAGCTTGTCTGGCCGCACTGGCGGCGGCGGGCATCCCCGCGGAACCCGTGCAAGCCGACGGCGTGCAGTGCGCCCGCGCGGTTCCGGTCACGCAGGTGCCTGGTTTCAGCGAGGGGAACGTCTCCGTGCAGGACGCCGGCGCGCAGTGGGCCGCCCCATTGCTTGATGCACGCGATGGCCTGCGCGTGCTCGATGCCTGTGCCGCGCCGGGCGGAAAGGCCGCCCACGTTCTGGAGTACGCGGCAGTGGACCTGACCGCGCTCGACCGTGATGCGGTGCGCCTGCGCCGGGTTGCCGACAACCTGGACCGGCTCGGGCTCAAGGCGCGTCTGATCGAAGCCGATGCGGGGAATCTGCCGGCCTGGTGGGACGGGGTGCCGTACGACCGCGTGCTCGCCGATGTGCCCTGTACCGCCTCGGGCATCGTGCGCCGGCACCCGGACGTGAAATGGCTGCGCCGTCCGGCGGACGTGGCGGCGCTGGCGGCGGAGCAGTCGCGCCTGCTCGAGGCGCTGTGGCAGGTGCTGGCGCGAGGTGGTAAATTGCTGTACATCACCTGCTCAATTTTTGCGCGTGAGAACGACCAACAGGTCGCGAATTTCTTGTCGCGCCACGCCGATGCGCGACGTCTCCCGCTTCCCGCCCTCCCCGTCGCCGCCGGCGCGCCCGACGGACAGTTGCTGCCCTCTGCGAGCCATGATGGATTTTTCTACGCGGCTCTGGAAAAGCGTTAGCCGCCTGCTGGCGCTGGTGCTCGCGGCCGGCCTCTGGAGCGGCGCCGTCTGCGCGGCGCAGACCGAAGGCATCGAGATCCGGCGCGCGGCGCTGACCGAGCGCGATGAAGGCTACGTGCTGGAAGCGGATTTCGACATCCAGCTCACGCCGACACTGGAGGAAGCGCTGGCCAAGGGCGTGACGCTCACCTTCCTGTTCGAATGGGAAATTCTGCGTCCGCGCTGGTATTGGCTGAATGAACGCGTCGCCGGCGGCCAGCAATCCTATCGCCTCGCCTACCAGCCGTTGACGCGCCAGTACCGCGTCACTGTCGGCCAGCTGTTCACCAGTTTTGCCAACCTCGACGATGTGGTGCGGTTCATTTCCCGTGTGCGCCGGCCGCAGGTCGCCGACAGCGGGACCTTCAAGAAGGATCAGACCTATCAGGCCGCGGTGCGGCTGCGTCTCGACATCACGCAACTGCCCAAGCCCTTCCAGGTCAACGCGCTGGCCTCGCGCGACTGGAACATCGGCTCGGAGTGGTTCCGTTGGTCGTTCAACGGACCCCCCTGAGCACGTCACGATGAAATTCGGACTCGCCCGCATCACCCCACTGCTCGCGCCCGGCTGGTTGCGCTGGCTGCTCGTGGTTTGCGTGGTCGTCGCCGCTATCGCCCTGTTCCTGCTGGCCACGGCTGCGGCCAACACGCGGCTGTTCGTGCAGCACTATCAGACGCTGCTGGTGGCCAATGGCGTGCTCGCTGCCGCGCTGGCCGGACTCACCGTGTTCCAGCTGGTGCGGCTGGTGCGCCGGCTGCGTGCGCGGCAACTGGGTTCGCGGCTGACCCTGCGGCTGCTGGGCATGTTTGCAATTCTGGCGGTGCTGCCGGGGGCCATCGTTTACAGCGTGTCGGTGCAGTTTCTCCAGCGCAGCATCGAATCCTGGTTCGACGTGAGCATCGAGCGCGCGCTGGACAGCGGCCTGAACCTCGGCCGCAGCGCGCTGGACGGCATGCTGAAGGAACTGACCGACAAGGCGTCGACGATGGCCGGCAACCTGGCCACGCGTACCGCGTCCGAACAGCCGGCCGCGCTGCATGATCTGCGCGAGCAGGTCGGCGTGCAGGAAGCCGCCCTGTTTTCCTCGCGCGGCCGTCTGCTGACGGTGTCGGCTGCCGGGCCGGTCAGTTCCCAGCCGGAGACGCTGCCTGCCACCACCCTGCGGCAGGTGCGCTTGCAACAGGCGGTCAGCGCGGTGGAGGCTGTACCGGAACGCGGGCTGTATCTGCGCACGATGGTTCCTGTCAATGTGCTGTCGCTGAGCGAAGACATCCGTGTGCTCCAACTGCTGCAGCCGGTACCGCCGGCGCTCGCCCGCGATGCCGAGGGCGTCCAAGCGGGCCTCGCCGAGTACCAGGAACTGACACTGGCGCGGCAGGGCCTCAAACAGCTGTACGGATTGACACTCACCATGGCGCTGCTACTAGCGCTCCTCTCCGCATTGTCGGTGGCGTTTCTGCTGTCGGAGCGGCTGTCGGCGCCGCTGGCGGAACTGGCCGAGGGCACGCGGGCCGTCGCGCAGGGCGATTTCAGCCGGCGCATACCGGTGGCGTCCAGCGACGAACTGGGTGTGTTGACGCAGTCGTTCAACACCATGACCGAGCAGTTGTCGGAAGCGCGCGCCACCGCCGAGCACAATCAGACGCAGTTCGCGACGGCCGCTGCCTATATCGAAAGCGTGCTGGCGAATGTCTCCGCCGGGGTGCTGGCCTTCGATCTGGCGCTGTGCGTACGCTCCTGTAATCCGGGCGCCGCAGCGATCCTGGGCATCGATTTCCGCGATTACACCGACCTGCCGCTTGAACGCTGGCCCGAACGCCATGCGGCGTTGAGCCCGTTGGTCAGCGAACTGATGGCGGCCTTCGCGGGCGGAGTGAAGTGGCAGCGCGAGCTCAAGTGGGCCGGACCCGCGGGCCCGCAGTCGCTGCTGTTCCGGGGCACACCCTTCGCCGCCGGCGGGGAGAACGGCTTCGTGGTGGTGTTTGACGACATTACGCAGGTGGTGCAGGCACAGCGCGACGCCGCGTGGAGCGAAGTGGCGCGCCGCCTCGCGCACGAAATCAAGAACCCGCTCACGCCGATACAGCTCTCCGCGGAACGGCTGCAACTCAAGCTCGCCGACAAGCTGAGCGGGACCGACGCGGAGATGCTCGCCCGCTCGACCGAGACCATCGTCAACCAGGTCGGCGCGTTAAAGCACATGGTGGATGCCTTTCGCGACTACGCCCGCATGCCGGAAGCCGTCATGCAGCCGCTGGACCTCGCCGCGCTGGTGCGCGAAGTGCTGACGCTCTACGGTTCGCTGGGCCGGGTCATCCACGCCCAGCTGGCGACCGATGTGCCGCCGGTCGTTGGTGACCCCGCGCAATTGCGCCAGGTCATCCACAATCTGCTGCAGAATGCCCAGGACGCGCTGGCGGGCGTCGCCGCGCCGCGCATCGACATCCTCAGCCGGCGCAACGGGGATACCCTCAGCCTGTCCGTCATGGACAATGGCGCCGGCTTTCCGGAGAAGGTGCTGGCGCGCGCCTTCGAGCCTTATGTGACGACCAAGCCCAAGGGCACCGGGCTGGGCCTGTCCATCGTCAAGAAGATCGTGGAGGAGCATGGCGGCCGCGTCGACCTGGAAAACTGCTTTCCGCGCGGTGCAAGTGTGACGATTTCCCTGCCGCTCACGCGCGCCGAGGCGCGCAGCGCGGCTTAGCTCTCTATAGAATGAAGGTTCCCCTATGCAACAGATCCTGGTTGTAGACGACGAGGTCGGCATCCGCGAGTTGCTGTCGGAGATCCTGCGCGACGAGGGTTATCAGGTCGCGCTCGCCGAAAATGCCTCCGAAGCCCGCAGCCTGCGGGCGCAGGCGCGCCCCGACCTCGTGCTGCTGGATATCTGGATGCCCGACACCGACGGCATCACGCTCCTCAAGGAATGGGCGGCGAACGGCCAGCTCACGATGCCGGTTGTCATGATGTCGGGCCACGGCACCATCGATACGGCAGTGGAGGCCACCCGCCTCGGCGCCTACGATTTCCTCGAAAAGCCGATCGCCCTGCAGAAGCTGCTGTCGACCGTCGGCCGCGCGCTGAAGAACGGCCAGACCCAGCCCAAGCCGGAGCTGGCGCTGGCGGCGCTGGGCCGCAGCGCGCCGATCGCGGAACTACGGCAGAAGCTCACGCGAGTGGCCAACCTGAAGCTGCCGGTGCTGCTGACCGGCGAGCCCGGGTGCGGCGCCGAAATCGCCGCGCGCTTCCTGCACCAGGCGCATACGCCCTGGATCGCGCCGGCGCAGACCTCGGGGCTCGTCGACGCGCCGCTCGATCTGCTGGCGCAGGCCCATGACGGGATTCTGTTCCTGTACGACGTATCCGAGCTGTCCAAGCTCGAACAGAAGGGCCTGCTGGTGGCGACCAGCCGCCTGGACAAGTACAACGCCCGGCTGGTGTGCGGGTCGACGCGGCCACTGGCCGATCTCGTCGGCCAGGGCGCCTTCGATGCCCGCCTCTACGGCATCCTGTCCGCGGCGGCGATCCGCGTGCCCGCGCTGCGCGAGCACCGCGACGATGTGCCCGAGCTGGCCGGGGTGCTGCTCGCGCGCCTGATCGAGGCCCGCGAAGTGCCCCTCAAACGCTTCTCGACGGCCGCACTCAACCTGCTGCGCAACCACGACTGGCCGGGCAACCTGACCCAGCTTGAAGCGGCGGTGCGCTCGCTGGCCCTGACCGCGCCGGCCGACGAAATCGGTCCGCAGGACGTCGCACATGTGCTCGACGAACCGGTCTCTTCGAATGCAGGGGCACAGGTCAACGGACTCTCGCTCGACCGTCCCCTGCGCGAAGCGCGGGACGCCTTCGAACGCATCTATTTCGAGCATCACATCATCAAGGAAGGCGGCAACATGAGCCGCGTGGCGGAAAGTGTGGGGCTCGAACGCACGCATCTCTACCGGAAGCTCAAGCAACTGGGCGTCCGGCTGGCCCGGCGACCCGAAGAACACTAGCGGGCGCCGGTCGTCACGACCGCCGCCGCCCTGCGCATAGCCACAGCGCCGCGTTTTCGGGGATAATCGCGGTCTTCCCGCAGCACAGTTTTCTTCCCGGCCCCCGTCTTTCTCCCTCCTCTCATGAGTTCGCTTACCGACCTGCCCAACGCCATCCGTGCGCTGGCAATGGATGCGGTGCAACAGGCCAACTCGGGCCATCCCGGCATGCCCATGGGCATGGCCGAGATCGCCGAAGTGCTGTGGAACCGGCACCTCCGCCACAATCCCGCGAATCCGCAGTGGGCCGACCGCGACCGCTTTGTGTTGTCGAACGGGCATGGTTCGATGCTGCTGTACGCGCTGTTGCACTTGACCGGCTACGACCTGCCGATGGCCGAGCTGAAGCGCTTCCGGCAGCTGCATTCGAAAACGGCCGGTCATCCCGAGTACGGCATCACGCCCGGTGTGGAAACCACGACCGGGCCGCTGGGCCAGGGACTCGCCAATGCCGTCGGCATGGCGCTGGCCGAGCGCCTGCTCGCCGCCGAGTTCAACCGCGACGGCCATGCCATCGTCGACCATCGCACCTACGTCTTCCTTGGCGACGGCTGCCTGATGGAGGGGGTATCGCACGAGGCCTGCTCGCTCGCCGGCACGCTCAAGCTCGGCAAGCTGATCGCCTTCTACGACGACAACGGCATTTCCATCGACGGCGCGGTCCAGGGCTGGTTCACCGACGACACGCCGGGCCGTTTCAAGGCTTACGGCTGGCATGTGATTCCGGATGTCGACGGCCACGACAGCGCGAAAATCGAAGCCGCGCTCCAGCAGGCGCAGGCGGTGACCGACCGGCCAAGCCTGATCTGCTGCAAAACGATCATCGGCAAGGGCGCGCCGAACAAGCAGGGCACGGCGGATACGCACGGCGCCGCGCTGGGCGACAAGGAAGTCGCTGCGACGCGCGAGGCGATCGGCTGGAAGCCTCCGCCCTTTGAAATCCCCGAGGCGGTCTACGCCGGCTGGGATCAGCGCACGAAAGGCGCCGCGCGGGAAACCGAGTGGCGCGTGCGTTTCGAGCGCTACGCCAAGGCGTTTCCGGAAGTCGCCCGCGAATTCGAACGCCGCATGTCCGGTCGCCTGCCGGAGACGTTTGCCGCCGACCTCGCGCAGTGCATCGCCGCGGCGAATACCAAAGGCGAGACCGTCGCCACGCGGAAAGCGTCCCAACTGGCACTGACGGCGCTCGCGCCGAAACTGCCGGAACTGCTCGGCGGCTCCGCCGACCTGATGGGCAGCGTGTTCACCAACTGGCCGGGTAGCAAGGTGGTCGGCCCCGCGGGCGGCGGCAACATCGTGAATTTCGGTGTGCGCGAGTTCGCGATGGCCGCGATCACCAACGGCATGGCGCTGCACGGCGGCTTCATTCCGGAGACGGGCACCTTCCTCACCTTCTCCGACTATTCGCGCAACGCGCTGCGCATGGCCGCGCTGATGAACCTGCGCAACGTGTTCGTGTTCACGCACGACTCCATCGGTCTCGGCGAGGACGGCCCGACCCACCAGCCCATCGAGCAGGTGGCCAGCTTGCGCCTGATCCCGAACATGACGGTCTGGCGGCCCTGCGACACGGTCGAAACCGCCGCCGCCTGGGGCGCCGCCCTCGCGCGCAAGGACGGGCCGACCTGCCTTATCCTGTCGCGCCAGAATGTTGCGTTCCAGAAGCGCAGCGAGATGCAGTTGGCCCTGATCGCGCGTGGTGCGTACGTGCTGTCCGAGGCGGCCGGTGCGCCGCGTGCAGTACTGATCGCGACCGGTTCGGAAGTGCCGCTGGCGATGGAAGCGCAAAAACTCCTGGAGAGCGCAGGTATTCCCGTGCGCGTCGTGTCGATGCCGTGTACGGGCTTGTTCGACCGCCAGAACGCGGAGTACCGCGCCCTGGTGCTGCCGCGCGGCCTGCCGCGCGTCGCGGTGGAAGCCGGAGTCTCGGATGGTTGGCGCAAGTACGTCGGCCTGGAGGGGGAGGTGGTCGGCATCGACACCTGCGGCGAATCGGCGCCGGCCGGCGAGTTGTTCAAACATTTCGGCTTTACCGCGGCGAACGTGGCGGACGCGGTGAAGCGCGTGCTTACCTAAACCGCCGCACGCAGCATCCGAGGACAGGCAATGACCATACGCGTAGGCATCAACGGCTACGGCCGCATCGGCCGCAACATCCTGCGGGCCCATTATGAGAGTGGCAAGAAACACGACATCCAGATCGTCGGCATCAACGATCTCGGCAACGCCGAAACCAACGCTCACCTCACGCGCTACGAC
>CAZXNF010000028.1:0-14486 GCA_964641785.1 uncultured Streptomycetaceae bacterium
CCCCATGCCAGTCGTCTCGGGCGTTGGCCACGAAACCGATTTCACGATCGCGGACTTCGCGGCTGACCTGCGGGCGCCGACGCCCACCGCCGCAGCCGAACTGATCAGTCCCAGCCGCGTGGAACTGGGCGCGCAACTCGCGCAACTGGCGCGCGGGCTGGCGCGGGCTGCGCGCCGGCGCCTCGAACAGCACATGCAGGGTCTCGATTACCTCATGCGGCGGCTGGTGCATCCGGGCGAGCGCATCGCCGAGCAGCGCCGCCACCTCGAACATCTTGTCGCCAGGCTGACGTCCGCGATGGGGCATGCCGCCGAAACCTGGCAGTGGCGCGTGCGCGAGTTGGCGCGGGAGTGGCGGGCGCTCAAGCCGGACTTCGCGGCCGCGCGCGAGCGCCAGCGCGACCTCACACTGCGCCTGCAGCGTGCGGCGCGGGTGCGGGTGGAAACGACGGCCGCGCAATTGAAGTCGCTGGAGGCGCAGCTCGCGCAGTTGAATCCGGAGAACGTTCTGGGGCGGGGTTACGCCATCGTGCGCGATGCGCGCGGTGGGGTTGTGCGCGATGCCAACCGCCTGGTTGCCGGCGATGACGTGAGTATTGCGCTGGGGCGCGGAGAAGCCAGCGCAAGGGTGACGGGGATCAAGCCACGCTCCCAATAGGCGGCACGGTAGGACGCCTGTGCTATGATTTCATCAGTACATAAATCCGTACAAGTCAGTCATGGACACGATTTCTTACACCGCGCTCCGCGCCAAGCTGGCCGAGGCCATGGACAAGGTCAACGACGACCATCGTCCGGTGATCATCACCCGGCAGCGCGGCAAGCCTGCCGTGCTGATATCGCTGGATGACTTCAACAGCTATGTCGAAACCGATTACCTGTTGTCCAGTCCCGCGAATGCCGCGCGACTCTCCAGGGCGGTGCGCGCTCTGAAAGCAGGCCGCGGCCGGCAGCACAAGCTCGTGCGGTGAAAGTCGTCTGGGCGCCTGGCGCCTGGCAGGATTATCTCCACTGGTCGCGTGCCGATGTTCGCGTGCGCGACAATATCAACGCGCTGATCGACGACACCCGGCGCCATCCGTACACGGGGCTGGGGAAGCCCGAACCTTTGAAGCGAAACCTGCGCGGATTCTGGTCCCGGCGCATCACCCGCGAGCATCGTCTGGTTTACCGCATCGAGGCCGGCGTGCTGCAGGTCGCGCAGTGCCGTTACCATTATTAGCGTGTGGATGTGGCGCCCCGAAGACGAATCGAACGTCCGACCTGCCCCTTAGGAGGGGGCTGCTCTATCCACTGAGCTACCGGGGCGCGCGGCGAAATTGTACCCGAAGCCTCTGGCATACTCCCTCTCATGTTGAAGTGGCTGATCGTATTCATCCTCGCGGCGGTCGCGGCGCTCCTGTGGCGGCGCGCGACGGCGTCCACGCGCCGGTTGCCGCAGCCCGGCGAACCGGCGCCGGCGTTCGATCTGCCGGACCAAGACGGCCGGAACCGGGCGCTGGAGGAATTCCGCGGCAAGTGGCTGGTGCTGTACTTCTATCCGCGGGACGACACCAGCGGCTGCACCGAGCAGGCCGCGCAGTTTCGTGATGCCCTGATCGAATTCGACCGTTTGAACGCCATGGTGGTCGGCGTGAGTGTGGACGACCTGCGCAAGCACGCCGCGTTTCGCAGCAAGTACCGGCTGCCGTTCTCATTGCTGGCGGATGTGAAGGGCGTGACGGCGGCGCGCTACGGCTCGCTGCTGGATCTGCTCGTGGTGCGCTTTGCCAAACGCAATACCTTCCTCATTGACCCGCAGGGGCGCATCGCGAAGACCTATGTCAAGGTCAATCCCTCCCGCAACGCGCATGACGTGATTGCCGATCTCAAGGCGCTGGTGACCGCATGATCAAGAGCCTCGATCATTTCGTGCTGACGACGCGCGATCTTGAACGCTGCCTGCACTTTTACGTGGACGTGCTGGGCATGCGGCAGGAAGTCTTCGGGGCGGGGCGCATCGCGCTGCGCTTCGGCGACCTGAAGATCAACGTGCATCCGCCCGGTTACCAGGCGGATGTGGTGGCCGCCTTGCCGACCCCGGGTTCGCTCGATCTCTGCTTCCTCGTCGACCGGCCGCTCGACGAGGTGATCGCCCACCTGCAGGCGAAGGGCGTGACGATCGAGAAAATGCCGTCGATCCGCACCGGTGCGCGCTTCCCGATCCGCTCGATTTACCTGCGCGATCCCGACGGCAACCTCGTCGAAATCTCCGAGCCCGCGGCCTGACGCCTAGTCTGGTGGCCGGAAATTGGCCACTACCACTTCCGCAATGTCGTCCAGATGCCGCTGGAGCAGGTGTTGGCCGCGAGCGTCATCCCCTGCAAGCGCCGCGGCCATCAGTTCCTGGTGGTCTCGCGCCGGGCCGGCCATGAACGACTGCGCCGTAATGGCGAGCCGGCGGTAACGGTCGAAGCAGTCGTAGATCTGCTGGCAGAACTGCAGCAGCATCGGCGAACGGCAGGCGCCGATCAGGGCGAAGTGAAACGCGCGGTGCAGTTGCTGCCAGTCCTCGTCGATGGGACGGCGGTCCCCGGCCTTGGCGGCGACGTTCGCGAAACGGGCTGTCGCTTCCTGCAGTTGCGCGCGCCTCGCGGCATCGCCCTGCCGGATCGACAGTCCGAAGGCATGCACTTCGATGTGCCGCCGCACCGCGACGAGATCGGCGAGCTCGGCCGCCGATACGGCGGCGACCCGAAATCCGCGCTGGCTTTCGAGCGTGACTAGCCCGCCGCCCACCAGTTGGCAGAGCGCTTCGCGCAGCGGACTCAGCCCGACGCGGTAGCGCACCGTCAGCGCGGCGAAGGAGAGCTTGGTCCCCGGCGCGAGCTGGCCCGAGACGATGTCGATCCGCAAGCGCCGCAGGGCGCCGGCGGCCTTGGAGGCGTCATCGCCCGCGCGGCGTACGGCGCCTGAACTCCGCACCGGATCGCGCGTTATTGCAACAGGGAAATCCAGGGCCATCGTGGGCTAAAACCTAAGCAAGAATCGCTCCGCTCGCGGGTGTATCCCCGCCGGGCCGGCGGCGTTTGTCCGCGCCCTGAAATTTCGAAATTTTCCATCCTGCACCGGCGCCACGGCGGACATGCACCGTGTCCATGCGCCGTCGTGCCGAAATGCCCCGCTATGCGGCATCCGTCTCCCTGGCGGTGCGTGGCACGCCTCTTGCGAATGTTCCGCCTGCCATGCCCGTCCGCAGACTCGCACGCAGCGAAAACCGTCCCGCCCCGCGGCGGGAGGGCGCGCGTGCGGATGCGGGCCAGGAGGAGCCGCTCGTTCACATTTCCGACCGCCAGGAGCGCTCCATGACTGCCTTCCCTCAGCACCGCCTTCGTTGCCTGTCCCTGCTGTCGTTGACCGGCGCCGCGTGCCTGCTGGCAGCGGGTGCGGCCCAGGCCCAGTCGTATCCGGTGCGTCCGCCAAAACTGGTCGTGCCTTTTGTCGCCGGCGGCATTTCCGACTTTATCGGCCGTGTGGTGGCGGAAAGCGTGCAGGAGCCGCTGGGCGCGGCGATGCTGATCGAGAACCGCGCGGGCGCAGGCGGCAACGTGGGCATGGATTTCGTCGCCAAGAGCGCCCCGGACGGCTACACGCTCGGGCTGGCGACGGTGGGCCTTGCCAGCAACTCGGCACTGCAATCGAGGATGCCCTTCGACGCCCTCAAGGACTTCACGCCGGTGATCGGCATCGGCTCGATTCCGTCGGTGATCGTGGTCCATCCCGCGCTGCCGGTGAAGACGGTCTCGGAGTTCATCGCGCTCGCGAAAAAGCATCCCGGCGAACTGGCCTACGGGTCTTCCGGACTGGGCACCGGCAGCCATCTCGTCGTTGAACTGTTCAGCGCGGCGACCAACATCAAGCTGACGCACATTCCGTACAAGGGCACCGCGCAGGCGATTCCCGACCTCCTCGCCGGACGGATCCAGTTCATGTTCGACTTTCCAACCACGGCGATCCAGCCGATCAAGGCCGGCCGGCTCAAAGGCCTGGCCGTCACCTCGGCCAAGCGCTCGGGCGCCTTGCCCGACCTGCCGA
Source organism: uncultured Streptomycetaceae bacterium (assembly GCA_964641785.1). Classification (GTDB taxonomy): domain Bacteria; phylum Pseudomonadota; class Gammaproteobacteria; order Burkholderiales; family SG8-41; genus CAZXNF01. The sequence goes on from CAZXNF010000028.1 coordinate 4,075, forward strand.
CGGTATCCGAGGCCGGTGTGAAGGGCTTCGAGTTCGGCACCTGGGCCGGCGTGCTCGCGCCCTCGGGCCTGCCGCCCGCCATTGCGGACAAGCTGACCGCCAGCCTGGCGAAGGCGCTCGAGAACCCGGCGACGCGCAACAAGCTGGCGCAGCAGGCGATCGAGGTGCAGGTGATGCAGCCGCAGCAGTTCGGCACCTTCATCAAGACGGACATCGAGCGCTGGAAGCACATGGTGCGCGAGGGCCGCCTCGCGATGCTGGACTGATGGATACCAACACCCGAACCGGGGAGGGGAACGCATGAACGCAGCATCGACCACGGCGGACGCCGTCGATCCGTATGCCCACATCGGCCTGCCGCGACTGGGCATCCGCAACTACTGGTATCCGGCGCTCGCCGCGTGGCGGCTGGGCCGCAAGCCGAAAGCGGTCCAGCTGTTGGGCGAGGACGTCGTGCTGTTCCGCGATGCGGGCAAGCTCTATGCGTTGCAGAACCGTTGCGCGCACCGCGGCGCGAAGCTGTCCATGGGCAAGTGCCTGTATCCCGGCAGCGGCACGCTGACCTGCCCGTATCACGGCTGGACCTACAAAGGCGAGACCGGCCGCTGCGTGGCCAAGCTGGTCGAAGGCCCGGAGGCGCCGATTCCCGAGAAGGCGCAGGTCAAGACCTACCCGGTGCGCGAGTTCCGCGGCACGATCTGGGTGTTCGTCGGCGACATGGACGCCGTGCCGCTGGAAGAAGACTTGCCTGAGTACCTGGCCAAGCCGGAGGAGTGGCACACCATCTCGAACTGGCGCACCTACCAATGCAACTGGCGGCTGCTGTCGGACAATCTGTCGCATGACCAGCACGCGCCTTTCCTGCACCGCACTTCGCCCGAGTTGCTGCTGAAGCCCATCTTCCCGCACGCGACCCGCAACGTCGCGGCGCCGCTGCCCGACGGCAAGAGCATCGGTCACCGCGTCTACGACGGTATCACCTCGGCTGATTATCCGGGGCTGGGCCGCTTCCCGCCGAAGCAGGAGTGGTACCGCCTGATGCCGGCGACCGGGCGCGCGCAGGAACTGGACCCGGTGCACTCGCCGGCGGCGACCAAGTACGACATTCGCTACCGGCACATCTCCATGCTGCCGACGATCAATCTCATCGGCCGCCCGAGCGGCGATTTCTTCACCTGCCGCTGGGTCACCCCGATCGACGACGAAACCACGCTGTTGTGGAACTTCAACCTGTTCCGGCGCAAGGGGCGGCTCGCGCAACTGCGCGACTGGATCGACTGGGTGTTCTGGAGATCCTGGGCGCACGATTGGCTGTTCTCCGACCAGGACAAGTGGATCGTGGAGCAGGTGACGCCGGGGCCCGAACTGCTGTCGCGCACCGACATCGGCATAGCGGCGTGGCGGCGGTTTGCCGCGGCCAACGCCCGCAAGCCGCCGAGCGCTACCGTGGCCCCGGAAAAAGAACAAAGCCGCCCGACTGCGGCGGTAGCCTGAGTAAAAAAACCGGGAGGACAACCGCATGCCGAGCCCATCCAGCGCCGTGAACGAACCCGCCCTGCAGACGATCCTGGACGCTTGCAGACGCTGGAAGCCAAGGCCGACCGCGCACCCATGCTGCCGCGCGAGTGCTACACGTCGGCCGCGTTTTTCGCCTTCGAGCGCGAGGCCCTGTTCGCGCGTTCGTGGCTGTGCGTGGGCCGCGCTGAGCAGATCCCGAACGCCGGCGACTACCTCGCGGTCAGCGTGGCCGGCGAGCCGCTGCTGGTGGTGCGCGGCGCGGATGGCGAGATCCGCGCGCTGTCCGCCGTCTGCCAGCACCGCGGGCAGGTCATCACCACCACCTCTGGGTCCGTGCGCGCCTTCCGCTGCCCATTGCATTTCTGGACCTACGACCTCACCGGCCGCCTGGCCGGGGCTCCCCGCATGGGCGACAAGGCGACGCTGGATTGTCTGCGCGGCAGTGTGCAGTTGCAGGCCATCCGTCTCGAGCAATGGCACGGCTTCCTGTTCGTGAACCTTGACGCCGCAGCGGCGCCGCTCGCGCCCAGCCTCGCCGTGCTGGAACCGTATTGGGCGCACTACGAAGAGGTCGATCTGGTGGCCGTGCCGCCGGTGCCGGCCGACAAGGTGCTGCAATGGAACTGGAAGCTGCACCTGGAGAATTTCACCGATGCCTACCATCCGGAGTTCGTGCACAAGGGCACGCACGACTTTGCGCCGAGCATCCACGCCGATGGCGGCGTGGTGTTTACGCCAATGGCCGAGGGCGACAACGCGATCGTGCGCACGGTGCCGATGCTGAAGACCGATGGCGGCATGATGCGCGACGGTTGGGGCGAGGCAGCGGCCTTCCCGACGATCGCGACGCTCTCGCCAGAACAGCGCAAGCGCGTCACCTTTGCGATGCTGCCGCCGGGCATGACGATCGTGTTCGCGCCGAATGCCATCGCCTATCAGTTGGTCACCGCGGTATCGGAATGCGGCACCATGGCGGCCAACGACCGGGTCACGGGCGGCGGCTGGCTGGTGCCGCGTTCGACGCGCGCGCTGCCGGATTTCGACGCGCGCGCGGCGCAGGTGCGCGAGGGCGGCGGCAAGATCTGGGCGCAGGACCTGCCGGTCAACCTCGCCATGCAGGCGGGCAAGCAGTCGCGTTTCATGCCGCCGGGTACTTACGGCCCGCTGGAAACCACGCTCACGCAGTTCAATGCCTGGCTGCTGCGGAAATATCAGTCGGCCCTGAATCCGCGCGCGATGCAGCCCGCGCTGCGGGCCGCGGGCGGAGCGACTCGCTAAGCCCGTTGATCCAGGGCTGGCGGGCTCGCTGTGGCCCGCCGGCATGCCGGGGCATCGGCCTCACGGTAGAATCGAGCGGATGTGGTCCGCATGTCCGCGCCGGCTGTCCGGCCGTTACCCTTTTCCTTTCCCTTGCGTGTGCGCATGAGCGACTCCGCGTCCGCACGCATGCACTTTGCCGAGTTGATGTCTGCCCCGGCGCGCGAAGTGTCCCTGGCCGAGGCGGCGCTGACGTTTGCGTGCGATGCCACTCCGTCGCTGGACGTCGCGGCCTACTTGGCACGGCTGGATGCACTGGCTGACACGCTTCGCCGGCGTCTGCGGCCCGACATTTCCGCCGCCGATAAAATCGTGGCCCTGAACCGCTACCTGTTCGATGAGCTGGGCTTCGCAGCCAACGCGCAGGCTTACTACGACCCGCGCAACAATTATCTCAACGAGGTCCTCGACCGCCGGCTCGGCATCCCGATCACGCTCTGCGTCGTCTATCTCGAACTGGGGCGTCGTCTCGGACTTGCGCTGGAAGGGGTTTCGTTCCCCGGGCATTTCCTCGTGAAATGCCCGCTCAAGGAAGGCACCGTGGTGCTCGATCCTTACCGCAAAGGCGTGTCGCTCGGCGTGGAAGACCTGTACCGGCGCCTCAAGGCGATGGGCGGCGGCGGGGCTGGCGCCAGACGACCGCCCGTAGCGACGCTCCTCGCCACCGCCACGCCGCGGCAGATCGTCGTGCGCATGCTGCGCAACCTGCAGGGAATATTCCTGGAAGCCAAGGCCTGGCGCGAGGCGCTGTGGGTGCTTGACTACCTGCTGATCGCCGAGCCCGCGCATGCGGAGGGCTACCGCGATCGCGCGGCCGTGTACCAGCAGCTCGAGTGCTGCCGCGCAGCCCTTGCCGACTACGAGCGGTACCTGGCGCGGGCCGCCGGGGCGGAAGATGCGCTGGACGTCCGCGCCCGCATTGCCGAGCTGAAGCGTGCCGCTGCCCGACTCAACTGAGGGCACAACTGAGGGCTTGATCGACCGCGCGGCCGCGGTCGTGCATCCGTACTGGCTGCTCACGTTCACGGCGCTGTTCTGGTCGGGCAATGCGGTGGTCGCGCGCGCGCTGCGCGACGTGATTCCGCCGATGGCGATGTCGCTGTGGCGCTGGCTCCTGGCGCTGGCGATCCTGCTGCTGCTGGCGTGGCCCGCACTGATCCGCGAGCGGGCGCGCCTGACCGCGCACTGGCGCGTGCTGCTGGCGCTGGGCGTGTTCGGCGTCGCCGCCTATAACGCGCTGTTGTACTCTGCCCTGCAGACCACGACCGCCACCAACGGCCTCTTGATCAACGCGGTGACGCCGGTGCTGATCATCGTGGCCGAGTGTGTGCTGTTCGGCGTGCGCCTGAGCCTGCGGCGCTGGGCGGGCGTCGCCGCGGCGCTCGCCGGCATCGTTGCGGTCGTGACCCGCGGCGATCCCGCCGCGCTGGCGACGCTGGCCCTGAACCGCGGGGACCTGCTGCTGCTGATGGCCGCGGTGACGTGGACGGTCTACACGCTGGCCCTGCGCCGCCTGCCGGCCGGACTCGATCCGCTGGCCATGCTGGCGACGACGGTGGGCGTCGGTGTGGTGTTCCTCCTGCCGGTGTTTGCCTGGGAGTATGCAGCGGGTGCGCGCACGCAGTGGGGAACGGCAGCCTGGCTGGGGGTGGCCTACATCGGCGTGTTCCCGTCGGTGCTGGCCTACCTGTTCTACAACCGCGGGGTGCAGGCGGTGGGCGGTCATCGGGCCAGCATGTTCCTCTATCTCATCCCCGTATTCGGCATCGTGCTGGCCATCGTCTTCCTCGGCGAGCGGCTGGCGTGGTTCCATGCCCTCGGCACGGCGCTCATCTTCGGCGGCATCGCGCTGGCCACGATCAACCGGCCGGCCGCGGTTAAATGACTCGGGCCTGCGCGCGAGGGGCGGCGGACGATGCGTGTTTCACGCCGTCCGTGATAGAGTCCATCGCGCAGCAGTAGGCATCTCAGCATCCCGCTCGGGAGGAAGACCATGGAACCGTATCTCTGGTGGGGCATCGCGGGCTTCGGCCTGATCATCATCGAACTCGCGAGCGGCACCTTCTACCTGCTCGTGATCGGCTGCGCGGCGCTGGTCGCCGCGCTGCTCGCGTGGGCCGGCCTGCCGTTCAGCGTGCAGGCCATCGTGTCCTCCGTGCTGTCCATCGCGGGCGTGGTTTACGTGCATCACCGCCGCGTCGCCAATCCGCCGACCGAGGGTTCCAACATGCTGGACGTCGGGCAAAGCGTGACGCTCGATTCGTGGGTGGATGAGCCGCACCGGCTCGCCCGCGTCAATTACCGCAACGCGCAATGGGACGCCCAGGTGCTTGGCACCGGCCCGGTCGCGGCCGGCGCGCAACTCGTGATTTCCGCCGTCGATGGCAATACGCTCCAAGTTACGCCGCGCGCGTGAAGCGCCCGATCTGGGCGCTTTGCTTGACACGGTCACCTCTCAGTCCAAAGGAGTCGGCATGTTTCCCAAACTGATCGTGGTCGGCATCATGACCGCCGTTCTGGTGGCTTCGAACCTGGCGACCTATGCCATTCCCTTCCTGATCGTCGCGCTCGCCATCGTGTTCGTGATCGAGGGGGTGCGCGTCGTGCCGCAGCAGGATGCGTGGATCGTGGAGCGTCTGGGCAAGTTCCACCAGGTCCTGCAGCCGGGCTTGAACGTGATCGTGCCGGTGGTCGACCGCGTGGCCTACAAGCACTCGCTGAAGGAAGTGCCGGTCGATGTCCCGGAGCAGGTGTGCATCACCAAGGACAACACCCAACTCGGCGTGGACGGCCTGCTGTACTACCAGGTGACCGATGCACGGCTCGCCTCGTACGGGTCCCAGAACTACCAGACGGCAATTTCGCAGCTCGCGCAGACCACGCTGCGCTCCGAAATCGGCAAGATGGAACTCGACAAGACCTTCGAGAGTCGCGATGAGATCAACCGGCAGGTCGTGTCGGTGCTGGATGAGGCGGGGCGCACCTGGGGCGTCAAGGTTCTGCGCTACGAGGTAAAGAGCCTGACGCCGCCCGATTCCATCCTGCGCGCGATGCAGGCGCAGATCACCGCCGAACGGGAGAAACGCGCGCTGATCGCGAAGTCCGAAGGCCAGCGCCAGGAACAGATCAACCTCGCCGAAGGCGAGAAGCAGGGCGCGATTCTCAAGTCCGAGGGCGAAAAACAGGCCGCCGTCAACAAGGCGCAAGGCGAGGCGACGGCGGTGCGCCTGATCGCGGAAGCGACGGCGGCCGCGGTGCAGGCGGTGGGCGAGGCGATCAACACGCCCGGCGGCATGAACGCGGCCAACTTGAAGGTCGCCGAACTCTACGTGCAGGCCTTCGGCAACTTGGCCAAGACCGGCAACACCCTGATCGTGCCGAGCAACCTGTCGGACGTGGCATCGCTGGTGAGTTCCGCGATGACCGTGATCGACAACAGCCGGCGCGCGGAATCGCCGCCGCCGGTCGCGCGCTAGAACAGGGGCGCTGCGGTCAGCGGGCTTCGCGTCACTCCGGCCGGGCGCCGGAGATCTGAATGACCTTCGCCCACTTGGCGATGTCCTGTCGGATGAAGACGCCGAATGCCTCGGGCGTCGTCGGCGTCAGTTCGATGCCCTGAATCGCGAATCGCTCGCGCAGGTCCGGCTGGCGCAGGATGCGGACGACCTCGGTGTTCAGGCGGGCCACGATGTCCTTGGGCGTCCCGGTCGGCACCATCACCCCGTTCCACGACTGCACTTCGAAGCCCTTGAGCCCGGCTTCCGCGATCGTCGGCAGTTCGGGCACGAGCGGCGAGCGCGTCGGCAGGGTGATGGCGAGCCCGCGCAGTTTCCCGGCCTTCACCTGCGGTGTCACGGTCAGCATGTTGTCGAAGGTGAGCTGGATCTGGCCGCCCAGCAGATCGGCCATCGCCGGCGCCGAGCCCTTGTAGGGCACGTGCACCATCTGCACGCCGGCGAGCGCGTTGAACAGTTCTCCGGACAGGTGGGGCGTACCGCCGACTCCGCTCGAGGAAAACGACAGCTCGCCGGGGCGCGCCTTGGCCAGCGCGATCAGTTCCTTGACCGACTTCACCGGCAGCGACGGATGCACCGCCAGGATGAGGCCGGTGACGTAGGTCATGCTGACCGGTGCGAAGTCGCGCACGAAGTCAAACGGCAGCTTGGGGAACAGGGACTGGTTGATCGCGTTGGCGACCGTGCCGGAGAACAGCGTGTAGCCGTCCGGCGGGGCTTTTGCAGCGATTTCCGTGGCGATGTTGCCGCCCGCGCCGGGCCGGTTGTCGATGATGACCGGCTGGTTCCAGGCCTCGTTCAGCTTCTGGCCGACCGCGCGCGAGATGGTGTCCGTCGGACCACCGGGGGCAAAGGGCACGAGGTACCGGATTTGCTTGCTGGGATAAGCACCCGCGGGCGCCTGGGCGAGCGCATAACCCGTGGTGAGGATGGTGACGGCGGCGAGCCCCGCGGCGAGGGGGCCTCGGATCATCGCGCGCCTCCGGTTGCCCGCCGCGGCGCGGCGTAGCGCCGCTCAACCTCGGCGATGACGTCATCGAGCTTCTCCACGTCGGCGAACTTCATGTCCATGTCGAACAGGTTGGCCTGGTGGGCGGCCGGTGAGCGGTCGCCGCAGGCCTCTTCGGCGACGATCACGCGGAAGTTGTGAGAGAAGGCGTCGGTCGCCGCGGCGCGCACGCAGCCGGAGGTGGAGACGCCCACGACGATCAGGGTATCCACGGCGTCGTAGCGCAGGAAGGACTCCAGCGGCGTCTCGAAGAAGGCCGAGGGCTTGTTTTTCAGAATGATGACGTCTTCCGGACGTGGTGCGTATTCCGGTGGCCACTCGTCGGCGCGCGGGTCGCTCGTGTACTGGAATTCCTGCGCGTTGCCGAGCTTGTGATTCCAGATGCCGCGGCGGGTCGGGTGGCTGCGGTCGTCGCGCCGGCTGTAGTAGATGGGCAGGCCGAGCGCGCGGAATACTTCCGTAATGCGCACCAGCGCGGCCTTGAGCGCCGGGTCGTCGCGCCCGCACATGGCGTACTGCGGGTCGACAAACATCCAGGTGGTATCGATGTTGAGCAATGCGGCGCGCGTGCCCATGCCGATCGCGTTGCCAAAGGCGCCCTTGGTGTAGGCGGCAAGGTCTGCGTCCGGCACGATACCGCGCCAGCGTTCGATTTTCCTGTTCATCGGCAACTCCTGAAATGAAAAGGCCCGCGACTGCGGGCCTAGTGCTTGCGGTTTCTGCGGAGGGGGGTCAGATCGCGGGTGCGGCCGCGATGGGGGCTTCGATGTCCACCGCACCGATCAGGTGGACATCGTTGCGAAAGTCGGCCTTGGCGTCGGGCTGGGCTGCGTCCTGCCGGGCTGCTTCAGCAGGCATCGCCTCTGCTGGCGGGGCGAGGCGGGCGCCTTCGCGTGGCAGGCGCTCATCCGCGTCCGGGCCTTCACCTTCTCCCTCGGACTTGCCCTCGGGCGCCGCGAGCGATTTGCGGAACTGGAAGTAACTGTCGCGGCGGAAGGCGTAGGGATCGAGCGCGTCCTGGATCAGCTTGTCCGTGTCCAGCAGGCGCGAGCGTGCATTGATATAGCGCGCGGCAAACACGCCCCACTCCCAGCCGCTCGTGCTCCAATGGTGCAGCGCACGCTGCAAGGGATCGTACCAAGCCTCGATGCCCAAGCCGATGCCGTCGCGCACCGTGGAGGGCCCGAACAAAGGAATCTCAAGGAAGGGGCCGTCGCCGATACCCCATTTGGCGAAGGTCATGCCGAGGTCGTTGGGACCGCCCTTGATGCCGAGGTCGGTGGCGGCGTCGAAGATGCCCAGCACGCCGACCGTGGTGTTGACCACAAAGCGGCCGACGTAATCGCCTGCGCGCGGCAGATCGCCCTGCAGCAGTGCATTGATGGTGTGCCAGATTTCGCGAATGTTCTCGAGGACATTGGTGAAGCCCGTGCGCACCGGTTGCGGCAGCGCCCAGCGCCACACTTCGGCGACCGGTTTGATGATCGTCGTGTCTATCGCCATGTTGAACTGATAGACCACGCGGTTCATCGGTTCCAGCGGATCGCGCGGATCGGTCGGCGTCGAGGTGCAGCCGCCGAGCATCGACAGTGAAATCAGTCCGGCGACAAGCGTGGCACGGGCGCGGGTCGGTAGGGCGGTGGTCAGCGTCAGCAAGATGGGCTTTCGGGATCCGACGGTTTGGACGGTTTGGTGATCAGAGTGCTGGCCTGAAAAGCCAAAAAAACGACGGGCCGAGCACTTTCTCGGTACTACGCTGTCGTGTGACTTTAGTGCAACGGATGTTAGCAGCCGCCCTCCTTGTTATCAACGGCTTAGCCTGCAGGTGTTGCAGGCGGGAGACAACCCGGCCGGCCTGGCGGAGGCCATGGGTCCGGCGATGAACGGTTGCATTTTCATCTATTAAATCAGTCGCTTCGGTACGCTTGTGAGAGGCCGGAGTAGGTGCCGGGTGGCGACATTCGTCACGGGTGCGTGCGTACCCGCCCCCAACCGGCATGGCGGGTGCTGCAATCCGATATCGTGCGGGCGCTCGGACCGAGTGCAATGCGGAGGCCGCCCGTCGCCAACAAAGGGGCGGGGCAAGGGCTGTGCGCTGCGGACTCCGGCGAGTGAAGCAGGTCCGCGGCGCTATAATTTCCCCCTGTATTTCCTCTCTCTCGCGCTCCGACGCAAGGACACCCCGATGCTCGATAAAGTGAAATCCCCCGTTCAGCTGAAAGATCCGGCGCTGTTCCGCCAGCAGGCCTACATCGACGGCCAGTGGGCCGATGCGGACAGCAAGGCGACCTTTGCGGTGGTCAACCCGGCTGACGGCCAAGCGCTGGGCGTGGTGCCCAACATGGGCGTGACCGAGACCCGGCGTGCGATCGAAGCGGCCAATGCCGCGCTGCCATTGTGGCGCGCGAAGCTCGCCAAGGAGCGCGCCAACATCCTGCGCAAGTGGTTCGATCTCATCGTCGCGAATACCGACGACCTCGGCCTGCTGTTGACGCTGGAGCAGGGCAAGCCTCTGGCGGAAGCCAAGGGCGAGATCGGCTACGGCGCCGCCTTCATCGAGTTTTATGCCGAAGAAGCCAAGCGTATCTACGGCGACGTCATCCCGCAGCACCAGAACGACAAGCGGCTGGTCGTCATCAAGCAGCCGATCGGCGTGTGCGCGGCGATCACGCCATGGAACTTCCCGAACGCCATGATCACGCGCAAGGTCGCGCCGGCGCTCGCCGCCGGCTGCACCGTCGTGATCAAGCCCGCTGAGCAGACGCCGTTTTCGGCGCTGGCCATCGCCGAGCTCGCGGAACGCGCGGGCATTCCGAAAGGCGTCATCAACATCGTGACGACCGACCTCGCCGGCGCGCCCGCGGTGGGCAAGGAACTGACCACCAATCCGATCGTGCGCAAGGTGACGTTCACCGGCTCGACCGAGGTGGGCCGTATCCTCATGCGGCAGAGCGCCGACACCATCAAGAAAATGTCGCTCGAGCTCGGCGGTAACGCGCCCTTCATCGTGTTCGACGATGCCGACCTTGATGCCGCGGTGGAAGGTGCGATCG
>CAZXNF010000028.1:14496-15175 GCA_964641785.1 uncultured Streptomycetaceae bacterium
AACGCGGGTCAGACCTGCGTCAGCGCGAACCGCATCCTGGTGCAGGACAGCGTTTACGACGCCTTCGCGCAAAAGCTCGCGGACAAGGTGTCCGCGATGAAGGTTGGCCGCGGCACGGAGGCGGGCGTAGTCATCGGCCCGCTGATCGACACCCAGGGCCTGGACAAGGTAAAGGACCACGTGGCCGACGCCACGGCCAAGGGTGCCAAGGTGCTCACGGGCGGCAAGCCGCACGAACTGGGCCAGACCTTCTTCCAGCCGACGGTGCTGACCGGCGTCACCCCGGCGATGAAGGTGACGAAAGAGGAAACCTTCGGGCCGGTCGCCCCGCTGTTCCGCTTCAAGACCGAGGAGGAAGTGATCGCGCTGGCCAACGACACCGAGTTCGGCCTCGCGGGATACTTCTACAGCCGCGATATCGGCCGCGTATGGCGCGTCGCGGAAGCGCTGGAGCAGGGCATGGTCAGCGTGAACACCGGCATCTTTTCGCAGGAAGTCGCGCCCTTCGGCGGGGTCAAGCAGTCCGGCCTTGGCCGCGAGGGGTCCAAGTACGGCATCGAGGACTTCCTGTCCATCAAGCTGATCTGTATGGGCGGCATCTAGCGCCAGCGCCGCATCCCGCAGCGCCGCCGGCTCCCGGAGCCGGCGGCGTTTTCGTTTCTTTTCTGAGGTCATGCAT
>CAZXNF010000029.1:0-15152 GCA_964641785.1 uncultured Streptomycetaceae bacterium
GCGCTGCGAGGGTCTCGCGCGACTCCTCCGGGCGGCGCTGATGCGCGTCGCCGACGCCGCGCCTCAGTCCGGCCCCGCCCTTCTGTCGCTGACGACGGTGAGCGAGCGGCTCAAGGTGCTGGCGGTCGATTTCGACCCGGAGACGGTGCAGGCGCTGCGGCACAAGGGCCTGGCCGTGCGTTTCGGCGACGCCGAGGACGCGGAGTTCGCGGCCACGTTGCCGCTGGCAGCGGCGCAATGGGTGGTAAGCACGCTGCACGAGCAGGACGTCAACGCGGCGCTGCTGCACGCACTGCGCGAGCACCACTACGCCGGCAAGGTGGCTATGGCGATGCGTGGCGAGGAGGATCGCGAGGCGCTCCTCCGGCGCGGCGTTACCCGCGTGTTCACGCCCTACGAAGACGCGGCGGATTTTGCCGCGGGAGAGATCGCGGACGCCGTCACCCGCGGCAACGAACTGCATTCACTCGTCGATCGAAAGGAATAACTATGTCCCATATCGAGCACATCCTGGTGGCAACCGACTTCTCGCTGAGCGCCGGCCGGGCCGTGGAGCGCGCAGCGCTCGTGGCGCACCAGCACCGGGCCAAACTGCACCTGCTGCACGCCATGCCGGTCGTGAACTGGCAGATGTTCGGGCGTGTACTGATCGAGCATCCGCTGGTGACCGAAGCGCAACTGCTCGAATCGGTGCGGGAACGCCTCAAGCACCTGGCTGACGTCCTGCACGAACACTACGGCGTTCCCTTGCAACACCAGGTATGCATCGGTCGCGCCCATGAACAAATCATAAAATATGCGCAGTCCCACCCCATCGACCTCACTGTGCTCGGTGCCCATGGCGAGAATTTCGTTCGCGACCTGTTTGTTGGCGCCACTGCCATGAAAGTGCTGCGCAAGACCGTCCATCCGACTTTGATCGTGCGGTCAGAAGTGACAAAGACAGAGCGCTACCGGGACATTTTGGTCCCGGTCGACTTCTCCGATGCATCTCGGCTGGCACTTGAGGAGGCGGCGGGTATCGCGACGCAGGCGGCTATCCATGTGCTGCACGTGTACGAAGTCGAATTCGAGGGCAGGATGCTATACGCAGGAATCGGCGAAAACGTAATCCAGCAGTACCGCGATGCCGCCGCTCAGGAAGCGCGGCGTATGATGGACGAGTTTGTCGCCATGACAGAAGGTCGCGAGCGGATGTCGTCGATCATCAGACACGGTCATCCGGCGCGAACTATTATCGATCAAGCGCAAGCGCTGCGCGCCGATCTTGTCGTAATGGGCAAACGAGGCCGATCGGAACTCGACGAACTGCTCCTTGGCAGCGTCACCAAGCACGTGCTCGACGAGATCGACCGCGACCTGCTGTTGGTGGTGCCGTCTGCTTCCGGAATTTCCGTCAGCAAGGGGCGGAATTGAATAGGGTCTTTAACTCAATAGAGGCATAAAAATGCACAGAATCCTCGTAGCCGTGGATGGGTCGCAACACTCCGAGCGAGCGGTGAGTTATCTCATCGGCTTGATCAAAGACGGTGGATTGCTCGGCGGAAGGACCGAAATTCATCTGCTCAACGTCGTGCCGGAACTGCCCCTCCGAATCAGCACGTCGATGAATTCGGAAGAACTGGACCGGTACTATCAAGATCGCAGCGCCCCTGACTGCCGTGCCGCAATGCTGCTGCTCGACAAGGAGGGTGTCACCTACGTGCGTCATACGCGAATCGGAAATGCCGCATATAACATCGTGGCATGTGCGCGGGAAACGCACTGCGATAGCATCCTCATGGGCACGCACGGAGCTGGACGCGTATCTGATATTCTGCTCGGGTCAGTGACGACCAAGGTAATTCAGCTGACTGAGATTCCGGTTTCGCTGGTGAAGTAGCGCGCGGTCAAGCATTGATCGGTTTGACTACGACACGCCGAATTCGGGGAGACCGCCCAACAGCGGCCTGTATCACGTTACCACCTCGTCGGACTGCCATCAGGTTTACTCGCCGACGTCAGCCAATCATCGATCGAAGGACGAAAAGGGCGATGCAGGCGGGGCAGATGTAGCGCAGGCAGAAAAGCCAAAGCGGGCCGACACCGGATGCACCCAGTCCCGCGGCGCCGCGCGCCACGACTTGGCGCCTTGGCGGCAAAGATGCTTTACGCCTGAGTGACCGAGTTCACTCCGGCTGTATCCCCGCCGCCTTGATGATCTTCGCGAACTTCGGAATTTCGCCCTGGATGAACACCGCGAACTGCTCCGGTGTATTGGTCACCGGATCCACCCCCTGTCCGACCAGATAGGCCTTCATCTCCGGTTCGTTGACGATGCCCGTGATGACGCCATTGAGGCGCCCGACGACGTCTTTCGGCGTTCCCGCCGGCGCCAGCAGTCCGAACCAGGTGGCGATGTCGTAGCCGGGCAGCGCGGCTTCCGCGATGGTCGGCACCTGCGGCAACTGGGAGGAGCGCTTCAGGCTCGTCACGCCCAGCGCCCGGACCTTTTCCGATTTGATATGCGGCAGCGCGCCGGAGACGCCGCCAAAATAGAAGTCGATGTGCCCGCCCATCAGGTCGATGAGGGCAGGCGTGGCGCCCTTGTACGGCACGTGGGCCGCGCTGACCCCTGCCATGGTCTTGAACAGTTCACCGGCCAAGTGCGGGGGAGAGCCGATGCCCGCCGAACCGTAGTTGAGCTTGCCGCCCTGCGCCTTGGCCACTCGGATCAAATCCTTCACCGATTTCGCGGGCACCGAGGGGTGAACCACCAGCACGTACTGGTTCGAGACTATCAGCCCGATGGGCGCGAAATCCTTCACCGGGTCGAAGGCCAGCTTGCGGTACAGACTGGGCGCGATGGTGACGTAGCTGCCGCCGAGCAGCACCGTATAGCCGTCCGGCGGCGCCTTCGCCACGAACTCCGCGCCGATGTTGCCGCCCGCGCCGGTGCGGTTCTCCACCACCACCGGCTGGCCCATGACTTCCGCCATGCGCTTGGCGATCGCGCGCGACACGATATCGCTGGGCCCGCCAGCCGGAAATGCGGCGACGAAGCGGATGGGCTTGGACGGGTAGGCCTGACCGGCGGCAGCCGTGGGGATAGCTGCGACAGCAGCCAGTATGAACGTGCGCAGCGACATTCTCATTGTCCACCCTTGTGCTTGAGCAGGAAGCACCGCAGATCCTGCGCGCAGCGGTCCGGCACGGCGTCGGTAATGTTGTGCGGCAGACCTTCGTAAACCACGAACTCGCAATTCGCGATGCGGTCCGGCAACACCCGGTACTGCTCCACCGTATGGATCGGATCGCCGCCGGGCGCCACCGCCAGCGTTGGGCAGCGAATGCGGTCGAGTTCGTCCATGACGTCAAAGCCCCGCATCATGGGCACGAAGCGGGCGAGCAGTTCGACCTGGGAGCGCGCAGCATCCTCGATGAACCAGTCCACGAAACCGGGATCGACCTTCTTCAGGTCGATACGGTCGGCGATGGTCTCACGCAGGAAAGTCGCCACGCCCTTCTCGCCGATGCGCGCCACCCATTTCGCATGGTCCTGGTTGCCGTGCTTGATGCCGGGCGACGCCGCGAAGGCCCCCAGCGTCAGCACGCGGTCCGGATGATCGATGGCCACCTTCTGCGCCACGATGGAGCCGGCGGATGACCCCGCCACGTGAAACTGCCTGCACCCCAGGTGATCGGCCAGTTCGACCACGTCACGCACCAGGTCCGCGGAACTGAGCTGGTCGGGCCCGGGTATGCCCGAGTCGCCATGCCCCCTGAGCTCCAGCCGGGCCATGCGGAAATCGCGCGCCAGATGCGGGACCCAGGCGTAGAAGCGGCGCGCGCTGCCCATGGCGGCGTGCACGAGAATCAGCGTCTCGGCGGGTGCCCAGGGATCGGTGTAGTCGTCGAGCGCGTAGCTCAACTCAAGCCCGTCGCTCGCGGTGAAACGGTGGGTACTCCAGCGGCCGGCGCTCATGCTGCGAACGGAAACTTGCGGTCATACTCACCCACGGCATTCTCCACCGTCATGAAGACCGCGCCGTTGTCGGTCAGCGTGCGCAGCAGTTTCTCCAGCGCCATCATGCGATGCCCCCGCCCGATGACGAAGGGATGAAAGGTGTAATTGATGATGCCCCATTCCAGGTGTTCCTTGAGGTAGAGAAAGTCGTCGATCCAGTTGGCGAGCACGTTGCCCGCGTTCATCAGCCCCGGCAGCACCGAGGACGGCGTGCGCAGAAATTCGAAATGCGGGTAGTCGTCGAGCGACCAGCTCACCGGCACTTCGATCAGCTTGGTCGGCTGGCCGAACACGGCGGGCTTTTCCAGCGTGATGACGTCGCCCTGGCGCACGCGGTACGGCAGGTAGTCGCTGGCCATCATGCTGCTGTCGTAGATGAAGCCGTGCTTCAGCAGCAGTTCCACCGAATGCGGCGACAGGTCCCACGACGGCGAGCGGTAGCCTCGCGCATATTGCCCGGTCAGCTTCTTGATCTGCTCGTTCGCGCGGATGAGGCCATCCTCTTCCTTCTCGCGCGTCAGCGTGGCCGGCGGCTCGTGCGTCCAGCCGTGGTGTCCGATCTCAGCGCCCGTGTCGGCAATGCGCCGGCACTGGTCCGGATAGGTTTCGAGCGTATGACCCGGGATGTACCACGAGGCGGGAACCTGGTATTTCGCGAGCAGCGCCAAGAGGCGCGGCACGCCGACGTCCGCCCCGAACTCGCCACGCGAAATCGGCGTGGGCGAGGTCATGCCGCGCGAAATGAAACCCGACATGGCGTCGAAGTCGAAGGTGATGCAGGCGATCTGTCTGCCCATGATCGCGTTTTCAGTAGGCGGAACGGCCGCCGTCGGCGGGGATGGTCGCGCCGGTGATCATGCGCGACTCCGGCGAGGCGAGGAACAGCGCGATGCGCGCGATGTCTTCCGGCACACCTACCCAGAACGGGTAATCCTTCACCCGCCCGCTGGCATCCTGACGGTCCACGATCGGCCCCGGCTTGTCGACGCTGCCGTAACGGCCGGTAATGCGTTCGGTGAGGATGCGACCCGCGCAGATCGCGTTGACCCGGATGTTGTGCTTGGCATAGGCGCCGGCCAGCGAGCGCGTCAGCGACAGGATGGCGCCCTTGGCGGACGTGTAGATATGGTACGGGCTTGCACCGCGCAAAGCCGCCCCCGACGACATGTTGACCACCGCTCCGCCACCGGCCTTCACGATTTCGGGGATCGCATGACGGCAGCACAGGATCGCGCCGAGCACATCGAGGGACATCGTACGGTTCCAGACCTTCAGGTCGAATTCCGTGACCAGCCCGTCCGCCTCGTCGGACCCACCGGCGCAGTTGTAGAGGATGTCGAGCCGGCCGTAGTGCCCCACCGCCTCGCCGACGGCGTTACGCACACTGTCATCCTTGGTGACATCGGCATGCACGAACAAGGCATCGCCACCATCCTCGCGCACCAACTTCTCCGTGGCGCGTCCGGCCTCGGTGGCGATCTCCGCAATCGCGACTTTGGCGCCCTCGCGGGCGAAGATCAGCGCCGCCGCTTTCGCGATGCCGGCGCCGCCCCCGGTGATGAAGGCCACCTTCCCGTCGAGTCTGCCCATGCTCAGGCCTCCCGGTGCTGCAAGAGAAAGCGCAGCAGTTCTTCGGCGCAACGCACCGGCACCGCGTCGGTGATGTTGTGCGCGTAGCCGTCGAGGATCACGTACTCGCTGTGCGGCACCTGCTGCTTGATGATGGCGTATTGTTCAGGCGTGCCGAGCGGATCGTGCCCGGGAATCACGCTGATCATGGGGCAGCGGATTTCGGGCAGGCGCGCGGTCTGGTCGACTTCCTTCATCATCGGCACGAAGCGGTACAGGAGTTCCTCGCTGGTCCGGCACGCTTCGTCAATGAACCAGCGCAGGAAGCCCGGGTCCGCGTCCTTCGGGAAACGGTCGTGGATCGTCTCCTCGAGAAAGCCACGCAGGCCCTTCGCCCGGATCTTCGCGATCCACTGCTCTGGCTGGATCAGCGAATTCTTGAGGCCCGGCGTCGAGGCGAAGTTGGCAAGCGTCTTGATCCGTTTTGGAAAATCGAGCGTCGTCTGCATGGCGACGATGGCGCCCGCCGAGGAACCCGCCAGATGGAACTGCGCGCAGCCCAGATGGTCCGCCAGTTCGATCACGTCCTTGGTCAGCCGCTGCAGAGAAAGCTGATCGGTGCCCGGCAGGCCGCTCTCCCCGTGGCCGCGCATGTCGGGCCGCACGACACGGAAGTGGCGCGCCAGCAGCGGCACCCATTTGTAGAGCCGGCGCGAACTGCCCATCGCTGCGTGCAGCAGGAACAGCGTCTCCTGCGGCCGCCAGGGGTCGCTGAAATCATCTATCGCATAGCGGATTTCGAGCCCGTCGCTTGCGGTGAAGGCGTGCATTTCCGTGGGCAGTGGCATGGCGTTGGTGACTCCTAGTCGAGCTTGATGCCGGCGGACTTGATGACCCGGGCCCACTTTTCAGTTTCGCTGCGAATGTTGGCCGCGAACTGTTCCGGGCTGCTGCCGATGGGGTCGAAACCGAGGTCGACGAGGCGCTGGCTGATGTCCGGCAGCCGGAGGATCTTGGCGACGGCATCGCTCATGATGGTGACGGCGTCGCGCGGCATGCCCGCCGGGCCCAGCAGGCCCCAGTAGGTTCCAGAGTCGACGCCCTTGAGGCCCGCCTCGATAAAGGTCGGCACTTCCGGCATCGCCGGCGAGCGCTTGTCCCCGGTCACGGCGATCGCACGCATCCGGCCGACGTTGACGTGCTGCTTCACCGAACTGATCCCGGCGAACATCATGGTGACCTGTCCCGCCAGCACATCGGCCACGGCGGGGCCCGTACCCTTGTAGGGGATATGCACGAGTTCGATCTTGGCCACCGATTTCAGGAGTTCGACGCCGAGGTGGGTCGAACTGCCCGTGCCGCCCGAGGCAAAGTTCATCTGCGCCGGCCGTGCCTTCGCCAGCGCGACCAGTTCCTTGACGGTCTTAACGGGCACCGAAGGATGCACGACCATGATGACGGGGGCGGACGCCATCAGCGAAATCGGCGAGAAATCCTTTTCATTGTTATAGGGCATCTTCGCGTAGAGGCTGGGATTGACCGCGAAGGCGGTGTCCACCACCAGGAGCGTATAGCCGTCGGGCGTCGCGCGCGCCACCTGTTCCGAACCGATCTGGCTGCCCGCGCCGGGCCGGTTGTCGACCACGATCTGCTGCCCCAGCAATTCGCCCAGTCGCGGCGACACCACCCGCACCAGGATATCGGTGCCGCCACCCGGCGCGAACGGGACGATGAAGCGCACGGGCCGTGACGGATAAGCCTGCGCCGATGCCGTGGCTGCGAGGCCCGACAGGGTGCACATCGAAGCAAAGACAACAAGGCAGCGCCGGATCACGCGCATGACAGTCTCCTGTAGGGGTAACCGCAAGGCAGGGGTGAATTTTAACTCGTGCAGCGCGCGCACGACGATGCTTTCCCGTATTTCTTGACCCTGCTCGCGCGTCGCGGCTACCATCGATCACGCTTCCCTCAAAGGTTCACTCCCCCTCATGCCACGCCTGCCTGTCGCCGACGAAAGCAACCCCGATCTCGCCGGGACCTACGCCCAGATCAAAGCCACCCGCGGCTTTGTGTCCAATGCCTTCCGCTCGCTGTCCCACGCGCCGGGCGGGCTGCAGCCGCTCGCGCGCTGGGGCCAGTATGTGAAGTACGAAACCGACCTGCCCGAACGCCTGCGCGAGCTGGCGATCCTGTGCGCTGCGCGCGGCGTGGCCTACGCCTGGACCCATCACAGCACGCTCGCACTGCAAACGGGCATCCCGCAGTCCGCGGTGGACGATATTGGTGCGGGCCGCGTTCCCGCGGCGCTGCCGCCCAACGAACAGGCGATCGCCCGCTTCATCGCGGAGATGTTTCTTGCCGAATCGGTCAGCGATGCGGCCTTCGCCGAGATCGCCCGCCACTTCAGTCCGCGACAGATCACCGACGTGGCCATGTCGGCCGGTTACTATCGTGCGTTCGGCGCGATGGCCACCGCCCTCGGCGCGCAGATCGAAACCCCCGACGTCCTTCGTCTCGAACAGAACTGGCAGAAGACCAAGGCGAAGCTCTAACCACAGGCGAGGTTCCCCATGCCGTCCCTTCCGATCCCGCTGTCCGCCATGCTGGCCTGCCTGCTGGTTACCGCCGCGCATGGCCAGACTTATCCGACCAAACCCATCCGGGTGATCGTCTCCTATCCGGCCGGCGGGGCCAACGACATCGTGGCACGCGCCGTCGGCCAAAAGCTGGCTGAAATGCTCGGGCAGTCGGTCGTGGTGGACAACCGCGCCGGTGCCGGCGGCACGATCGGCGCCGACGTCGCGGCCAAGTCCGCGCCCGATGGCTACACACTGCTGATGGCCGCGGGCGCGCATGCGCTGGCGCCCAGCCTTTACATCAAGTTGCCCTACGACATCGTGAAGGACTTCGCGCCCGTCAGCCTCGCCGCGAAAAGTTCCTACCTGCTGGTCGTGCACCCGTCCGTACCGGCAAAGAACGTGAAGGAACTGATCGCGCTGGCGAAGGCCCGGCCCGGCAAACTCAACTACGCTTCGTCCGGCATCGGCGCCCCGCCCCACCTCGCCGCCGAGATGTTCGGCACGATGACCGGTACGACCATGACCCACGTGCCCTACAAGGGCGACACACCGGCGATCGCGGACCTGCTCGGCGGCCACGTCGACCTGGCCTTCCTCGCGATCTCCGCCACCTCGCCGCACATCAAGTCCGGCAAGCTGCGCGCGCTGGCAGTCACCAGCGCGCAGCGCACCTCTGCCATGCCGGAACTGCCCACCGTCGCCGAGGCAGGCGGGCTCAAGGGTTACGACGTCAGCACCTGGTGGGGCCTGCTCGCACCCGCCGGCACGCCGCGCGAGGCCGTGGACCGCGTCTCGCAATCGGTCGCAAAAGTGGCGGCCATGCCGGATATCAAACAGCGCTTTACCGAACTCGGGCTCGATGCGAGTGCGAATACGCCTGAGCAGTTCTCGGCTTTCCTCAAATCCGAGATCGAGAAGTTCGCGAAGCTGGCCAAGCTTGCTGGCGTGAAGCCGGAATAACTGACGGTGGACCGCGGCATTCCAAAAGAAGGCTGTTGAAACGAGCCTTATATTCGTCATTCCGGCGAAAACCGGTATCCCCTTCCCCCGTACACGGGGGAAGGTAGGATGGGGGCAAGTCACTTGCTGTCACTGGACACCGGCTTTCGCCGGTGTGACGAGCTTGCTAGAGCCCTTCGAGCTGCGCCAGCCCGGACTTGATTGATCACAGGCGTCGCTGGACGCGATCAAAGCCGCTATTCGGGCGAGATCTTCGCGTCCTTTACGACCTTGCCCCACTTTTCAACGTCGGCTTTCAGATAGGCCGCCATGTCCTTTGGGCTGCCGCCGACGGGTTCCGCGCCCTCGTTCGCGAAGCGTGCCCGCAGTTCGGGATCAATGAGGATCTTCATCACTTCCGTGTTGAGTCTGTCGATGATCTCGGACGGCGTCTGCGGCGGCACGAACATGCCCCACCACTGGCTGGACTCGAAGCCGGGGAGCGTTTCCGCCACGGTCGGCAGATCCTTCATCACGTCCGCCCGTTTTGCCCCGGTGACGGCGAGAGCGCGCAGCTTGCCCGCGCGGACCTGCGTCAGTGCGGTCGGCACGGCGGTGAACAGCACCGACACCTGCCCGGCCATCAGATCGATCACCGCCGGCGGTCCGCCCTTATAGGGAATGTGGACCAGCGTGGTCCCCGTCTGCAGGTTGAAGAGTTCGCCGGTGAGGTGGCTGAGCGTGCCGCTGCCGTTCGACGCGTAGTTGATCGCACCCGGCCGCGCCTTCGCCAGCGCGATCAGCTCCTTCACGTTGCGCACCGGCAATGACGGATGCACCACCAGCATGTTCGGTGCGGACGCAATGATGATGACGGGCGCGAAGTCGCGCTGCGGATCGTACAGTGGCTTGCGTGTCAGGTGTGGCACGATGGAATGGGAGCTCGACGACGTGACCAGCAGCGTGTAGCCGTCGGGCAGCGCCTTGACGACGATCTCCGAGCCGATCATGCCGCCCGCGCCCGAGCGGTTGTCCACCACGACCTGCTGGCCGAACACGGCGCCCAGTTTCTGCGCCAGCGTGCGCGCGAAGAGGTCCGTACCGCCGCCGGCCGGAAACGGCACCACCATGCGGATGGGTTTGAACGGATAGGCCTGCGCCCAGGCGTTGCCGCCCCCGCAAGCCAGGACACCGCACAGCATCGATACACGGACGGTCGCACAGTTGGTTGCCATGATTCCTCCTCGCGTTTTAATTACTTTGCCAGCCGATCCGCTGGCCGGGTTCTCAACGTCGCTTCGCCAGCCGCGCGATCAGTTTTTCGTCCACCGTCAGGCCCAGACCGGGCGCGTCCGGCAGCACGACCTTTCCGTTCTTCACCATAGCACCGCCTTCGGCGACCGGCTTGTCCTTGATCCGCAACTGGTAGTCCATCCCGGGGTCGCAGCCCACCAGCCGCACGGCGGCGTGCAGGTGGCCGGTGGCTGTATCGAGCAGCGCGCTGCCCTGTGTCCAGTCGATGCGCACGGGACAGTTTGCCGCCTCGGCGATGCGCATCATCTGCAGGGCCTTGTAGAAACCGCCGCATTTGCCGAGCTTGAGGCTGACCATGTCGGCCACGCGGCGCGACACGATCTCGATCATTGTGCCCAGGTTCTGGATCGCCTCGTCGGCGACCACCGTATGCGGGAGCGCCTGCGTAATGGCGGCGAGCCCCTTCAGATCCTGGCCCGGGATCGGCTGCTCGATGGCAAGGTTGGGCGTCTTCGGGAAACGGCGCAAGAGGATCTCGATAGTGGCCTTCGCCGTCCCCCACATCTGGTTGGGGTCGGCGATCACCAGCGCGGTCGCTGGTACGCGCTCAAGGATGGCCTCCAGCCGATCCGCATCGGCCTCCAGCGATTCGAGGCGCCCCGTCATCTTCGGCTCAAAGCAGGTGTAGCCGCGCTTGAGGAGTGCGTTGGCGTGCTCCCCCATGCGCTTGGGCTCCGCGCGCGGCATCGTCGCGAGTTGCCCGAAGCTCGTCTGGTAGGCGCCGCCCAGCAGGTTGTAGATCGGCTGCCCGCACGCCTTGCCCATGATGTCGTAGAGCGCAATGTCGATCGCGCTGCGTGCGCCGGCGTTGCCCTGCAGGAACAGGTGATCGAGCGCGGCGTGGATGGCGCCGATCTGGAACGGGTTCCTGCCGAGGATCGTGCGGCCGAAGAGCTCGACCGTGGAGGCAATCCCGGCCTGGGTTTCGCTGGTGACCGGGTGCGCGCAGGCCTCGCCCCAGCCGGTGATGCCTTCGTCGGTCTGGATTTTGACGAAGACGTTTTCCTTGTACTGGATGTTGGCGAACCAGCCCTCGCGGGCATGCACCATCGTGCCCTTCTTCTTGCCGGTGCCGAACAACGCGTGGTACGCGTCGGTCGGTTCGTACCACACCGGGATCGCTTCGACTCTGGTGATCTTCATTGCCCCCTCCCTTGTTCGCGCTTAAAAGCTCGTCGGCCAGTTCGACAGACGGTGCTGGCCCACGCCCCCCGACAGCCGGAGCGTATGGGTGTCGAGCATCTCCTTCAGGTACTCCCGCGTCTCCCGCGGGTCCAGCACTTCCTTGACGCCGAACACGGCCGCCAGATCGTAGGCGGAGCCGTGGCGCGCCATTTCCGCGAGCAGCGTGTTGAAGCGCTCGGGATCGTCCTCTTCCTTGATGCCGTGCACGACCATCACCGCGGTGCGCGGGTCCATGAAGCTCACCTCCGTGGTCCACCAGGCGGCGATTTCGTCGGCGATGCCTGCGCCGCCCATGTTGATGAAGGCGCGGCCATAACTCTTGCGCAGGATGATGCTGATCTTGGGCACGGTCACCTGCAGCAGCGCGTTCATCCAGTTGATGACCTTGCCGATGACACCGCGCTTCTCCGCTTCCGGCCCGATCAGGAAGCCCGGCTGGTCCTGCAGGAACACGAGCGGCACGTTGTAGCAGTCGCACAGCACGATGAAATCCGTCGCCTTGCTGCACGCGTCCGCATCCACGGCGCCGCCCTTGAACTGGGGGTTGTTGGCAATCACGCCGACCGGCCGGCCGTCGATGCGGGCGAGCACCGTCGTGATGCTGCGGCCGAAGCGTTCCTTGATCTCGAACACGCTGTCCCGGTCTACGATCGCACGGATCACCTTGCGCACGTCGTACACCTGCGAGCGCGAATCGGGGATCAGGTCCAGGATGCCCTTCACGGCCTCATCGGAGCCATCGGGCACCGCCGCGACCGGCGGCGCCAGCCGGTTGTTGGTCGGCAGATAGCCGAGAAAGCGCCGGATCGACTCGACCGCCTGCTGGTCCGTGTCCACCACGACGTCGGCGAAGCCCGAGTGCTCGGCGAGGATCTGCCAGCCGCCGAGCTCCTCCGGGCTGACCTCCTTGCCCAGCGACATCGACACCACGCGCGGGCTCGCCACCGCCATCACCGCGCCCTTGCGCATCACGCAGAAGTCGGAGCAGCAGGCATGCCATGCCGCCGACCCGAAGGCGTTGCCGAGCACCGCCGCCGCCCACGGCGCCTCGCGCGTGCGCAGGAAGCGGTTGCCCTCGACGTTCATGCCCATGCCCTCGCCCATGATGTCGGGCATGCGCACGCCGGTGGATTCACCGAGGTAGACCACCGGGAAGCCGCGCCGGCCGCCCACGTCCTTGACGTGGGACATCTTGCGGTTGTTCGTATAACTGGAAGAGGACCCCTTGACCGTGAAGTCGTAGCCGACCACGCCCACGCGTCGGCCCTCCACCTTGCCGAAGCCCGTGATCTTGCCGTCCGCCGGCGTCGACTCCCGCATCTCCGGGATGTAAGAGACGCCGAACAGCCCCTGCTCGCGGAAGGTGCCGGGATCGAGCAGCAGGTCGATGCGCTCGCGCGCGCTCAGGATCCCGGTCTGGCGCCGCCGGGACAGCTTGCGCTCGCCCCCCATCGCCTGCGCGATGTGAATGCGCGCCTCATGTTCCCGGACCCGGTCGGCGAATCTGTTCTCAGCGTTCGTCGAGTAGAAGAAACCTCCGTGGTTTGAGCCCGATATAGCTGGAGCTCGGATGGATGATGCGGTTGTTGCCGCGCTGCTCGCCGATGTGGGCGATCAGCCCGGGCAACCGAGCCAGGAAGAACATCGGCGCGAACAGCCCCAGCGGCAGGCCGCTCTTCTGGTAGATGATGGCCGTGTAGTAATCGAGGTTAGCGAACATCTTCCGCTCGCGCATCAGCACGTCCTCGATGCGCGCGGCGACCTCGTAGAGCACCGGCTCGCCGGCAGCGTCCGCGAGCTTCTTCGCCCACGGCTTGTTGATCGCATTGCGGGGATCGGACTTGCTGTAAGCGCGCTGGCCGAAGCCGGGCACCCGCGCCTTCTTCGCCAGCATGTCGAGCGCCGCGGCCTCGGCCTCGTCAGCGGACTTGAACTGCGTGAGGAAGCGCAGCACCGCCGCGTTGGCGCTGCCGTGCAGGGGACCCTTCAGCGTCGCTATTGCCGCGACGAACGATGAGTACGCATCGGACAGCGTCGAAGCAGCCACCCGGGCGGCGAACGTCGAGGCGTTGAAATCGTGTTCCGCATACACGATGAGGGAGACTTCGATGGCCCGTCGGCGCACGGCATCGGGCGGCGTGCCGTGCAGCAGCGTGAGGAGGTTTCCCGCCGCGTCCGGCTCGCTGCTGCCGTTCTTCGCGGGCTTGCCGTCGTGATTGCGGTGATGCCAGTACAGCAGTGCGGTCGGCAGGCAGGCCATGACACGTTCGCCGACGGCCGTTAGTCCGTGCTCTTTGGTCTCGGGCTCAAGGCTGCCGAGCACCGAGCAGGCGGTGCGCAGCACATCCATCGGATCGGCGCTGGCGGGAAGCTGGTCGAGGACTGCCGCCAGCGGCGCAGGCAGCGCGCGCAGGGACGCAAGGCGCTGCCGGTACTCGTCGAGTTGCGCGCGGGTCGGCAGGTCGCCGTTCACCAGCAGGTAGGCCACCTCCTCGTAGCCGGCCTCGGTGGCCAGGTCCTCGATGGCGTAGCCCCGGTAGAACAGTCGGTCGGTCTGCTTGTCGGCCAGGCACACCTTTGTTTCATCGACCACCACGCCATCCAGGCCGCGCGCGACCGGGTTCATGACTGCGCTCATAGGACCCCTCCGATAGTTGTCGTATCGGCGGCCGCGGCGATGCGTGCCTCGGGCGCCGGAAATGCATGGCGCAAATTGGAGCAAAATGCGGTGGGTTCGTATGTCTCACCGGCGACAATTGCCCGGCTATTGCAGCGCACCAAGCGGCCGCCCGAGCGCGCCGCCACCGACACATCGCAAGGACGGGAACGGGTGGGCAACGCACCAACTGATTTTCTTGGCCAGCTCGCGGACGACGAGCGGGCGGCGCTATTGAAGGTCGCCAAACGGCTGCGCCTGGCGCGCGGCGCATTCGCGTTCCGCGTGGGGGACGCGAAACAGGGGACCTACCTGCTATTGCAGGGGCGGCTCAAGTTCTTCCGGCTCACGCCGGACGGGCACGAGGTAATCCTGTGGTTCTGCTTCCCGGGCGAAGTGTTCGGCATGTCCGAAGTGCCCGCCGCGAAAGGCCGCCGCGTCAATGTCGAGGCCTGCGAGGATTCGGAAGTCGGCATCGTCTCCGACGCGGCGTTCAACCGCTTTCTTGACGATCACCCGGACGCCGCGCGGTTGTGCCGCCGCACCATGGCGGCACGGCTGGGACTGCTCACCAACATGCTCGTCAACCTCGTCGCGGACGATGCCTGCGCCCGCGTGGCAAAGCTGGTGCTGCACCTGGGGCTGCATTACGGTGACCGGCAGGGCGATCGGATCCGGCTGCGGATCCCCCTGACGCACCAGGACATCGCCGGCATGGCGGGCGTCAACCGCCAGACCGTGACGCGTATCCTCGGCGACCTGAAAAAGCGCAGGATCGTCAGCCTCATGCGACGTGGCTTCTGCATCGAGAGCGAAGAGCGCCTGTACAAACTGATTCACGGCGACGGCGGTTGATCAGCGTGTGGCCTGGCCAACCCGCCGCGCCGCCCGCTCGTAGTAATTA